>DATKVR010000016.1:0-7203 GCA_035529955.1 Gallionella sp. | reverse complement strand
GGACTTCACAACGATTACACAACAGGAGATAGATACAGCGATGGAGAGATTGAACAGCCGACCCAGAAAACGACTTGGATACCAGACACCCAATCAGGTATTCTTCAAGTCAGGCGTTGCACTTCATATTTGAACCCGCGTATGCTTGTAAAATACAGTTTTGTTACTATAAAATAGCCTAAAGGCATATAGAGGGGGGATTTGCCTGCTCACTTCAGAAGTAATTTGCCCAAGTCATTCTGTGCATTGGTTTCCAA
This sequence comes from Gallionella sp., assembly GCA_035529955.1. Taxonomy (GTDB): domain Bacteria; phylum Pseudomonadota; class Gammaproteobacteria; order Burkholderiales; family Gallionellaceae; genus Gallionella. Next base: position 6,946 of record DATKVR010000016.1, on the reverse strand, counting down.
TTCCGCATAATTTGCCCCTTTCACTTTTAATTCTGGGTAAACATGTTCACAGCCGGCCAGGAATCCAGTAAAGTGTTATCCCATACCCAATTATAAGAGCAAAAACATGAGTGAAAAAGGACAGCAACTGCAAGACCCATTTCTCAATATGCTACGAAAAGAGCATGTGCAGGTTGCGATTTATCTGGTCAACGGAATCAAATTGCAAGGCCAGATCGAGTCGTTCGATCAATACGTGGTTCTGTTGAAAAACACGATCACCCAGATGGTATATAAACACGCTATTTCGACTATTGTTCCTGCGCGTTCGGTCAGTATTCCTCACGAAGACACCGAGTAATGCAGGAACAGCCTGCCGGCTCACAGGGTGCATTGCTGGTCAGTATCGATTTCGGCAAGAACGATCACAGCGAAAGTCTGGCAGAGTTGCGATTGCTGTCCGAGACGGCCGGGGTGCGAGTTTTGGCCATTGTCGAAGCCAGGAGGCAACGACCGGATGCAGCGTTGTTCGCGGGTAGCGGCAAGGTCCAGGAACTTGCTGAGTTGGTAGAACGACTGGAAGCCCCGCTGGTGATCTTCAATCATGATCTTTCCCCCGCGCAGATGCGCAATCTGACCGCCAAACTGAATACACGCGTGATCGACCGGACCATGCTGATTCTGGATATCTTTGCACAGCGCGCGCAAAGTCATGAAGGCAAGGTTCAGGTGGAACTTGCGCAACTGAAGTATCTTGCCGCTCGTCTGGTCGGGCAGGGTGCCGACATGGGGCAGCAAAAATTCGCGGTGGGTGCGCGCGGCCCGGGAGAAACCAAGCTGGAACTGGATAGGCGCAAGCTGGACAAGCGTGTCCATTTGTTGAAAGAGCGCCTGGAAAAACTCAAGCATCAGCGTGGAGTCCAGCGCCGGGCACGCAATCGCCACGATGTGCTGTCGGTATCCATCGTCGGCTATACCAATGCAGGCAAATCCACGCTGTTCAACAGGCTTACCCGCGCCAACGTGTATGTGGCCGACCAATTGTTTGCCACGCTGGATACCACCTCGCGCCGGATGTTTACCGAAGATACGGGCGAAATCGTGGTGTCGGACACGGTGGGTTTCATTCGACATCTGCCACATTCCCTGGTTGCCGCGTTTCGCAGCACCCTCGAAGAAACGATGCAGGCTGATTTATTACTGCATGTGGTAGATGCTAATAATGCCATCCGCGACGATCAAATTGCCGAAGTTAATAAAGTGTTGGCCGAGATCGGCGCAGCGGACATCCCTCAGGTTCTGGTATTCAATAAAATCGACCTTCAGGATGTACCGCCCAGCGTGCAACGCGACGATTATGGTAGAATTGCCCGCGTTTTCCTGAGTGCCAAAAGCGGTGCGGGTCTGGATGGGTTGAGGCTAGCCTTGATGGAAGCCAAGACCATGCGTCAAGCTTCCGAAGCAACCGACGAATTAAACCAACCAAGCGAGTGAGTGACAAATATGGGATTGAATGATCCGCAATGGGGTAGCAAGAACAACGGTGGCCCGCCTGACCTTGAAGAGTTGTTGCGCAAGCTCAATGCAAAATTATCTTCCCTGATGGGGGGTATGGGCAAAGGCGGGGCTGGCAAACCAGGCAATGGCCAACCGCCGCATGGTTTTGCCGGCGGGGTAGGGTTGATCGCCGTGATCATTTTGCTGATTTGGCTGGGTAGCGGATTTTATATCATCGATGCGAGCCAGCGCGGCGTAGTGCTGCGCTTTGGCAAGTGGTCCGAAACGACCATGCCTGGCCCCCATTGGCATTTGCCTTTCCCGGTTGAGACTGTGGAAGTTGTGAATGTGAGTCAGGTCCGGACTGTGGAGATCGGTTATCGCGATAATGTCAAGAACAAGGTATTGGATGAATCGCTGATGTTGACCGATGATGAAAATATCATCGACATTCAGTTTGCGGTGCAGTATTTCGTGAACAATCCTACTGACTACCTGTTCAACAACCGTGATCCGGATGAAAACGTGCACCAGGTGGCAGAATCGGCGATACGCGAGGTGGTTGGCAAGAACAAGATGGATTTCGTACTCTATGAGGGCAGGGAACAGGTAACGGCGGAAACCTCCAAGCTGATGCAAACCATCCTTGACCGCTACAAGTCGGGCATTTTCATCAGCAAAGTCACGATGCAAAATGCGCAGCCGCCGGAACAGGTGCAGGCATCGTTTGATGACGCAGTCAAGGCGGGGCAGGATCGGGATCGTCAGAAAAACGAGGGCGAGGCGTATGCCAATGACGTGATACCGCGTGCAAGTGGTGCAGCGGCACGTTTGATGGAAGAGGCGCAAGGTTATCATCAGAGCGTGATCGCGAATGCAGAAGGTGATGCCAGCCGCTTCAAGCAAATATTGGTGGCGTATCAGAAGGCACCTGCCGTGACCCGCGAGCGCATGTATCTGGATATGATGCAGCAGATGCTCACTAGTGTCAGCAAGGTGATGATTGACCAAAAGAAGGGCAACAGCCTTCTCTATCTGCCGCTGGATAAATTGATGCAAGCCACGCAGGGTGCAAATGCGACTGGCGTTACGTCCGCATCAAAAATCGATGTGGCGCCTTCGACAACTCAGGGGAGTGATAATGCTGCTGCACAGAGTGCCCGCGATTCATTGCTTAGTCGCGATCGGGAGTCAAGATAATGAAAATTAACATTGCCAGTTTCCTGATTGGTTTGGCGCTTGTGCTGGTTGTGGCTAGTTTGAGCATGTTTGTGGTGGATCAACGCCAGGTGGCGATCGTGTTCCAGCTGGGTGAAATGGTCAGCGTGAAAACCAGTCCGGGTTTGTATTTCAAAATTCCGCTGATGCAGAACGTGCGCTTTTTTGATTCACGCATCCTGACGCTGGATTCCGGAGAGCCCGACCGCTACATCACCTCGGAAAAGAAAAACCTGATGGTGGATTATTTTGCCAAGTGGCGCATCGCGGACGTCAAACAATACTATGTCAGTGTCGGCGGCGATGAAATGCGCGCCACGACACGTCTGAAGCAGACGATTAATTCCAGTATGCGCGAGGAATTCGGCAAGCACAGTATTCATGATGTTATATCCAACGAGCGCGATCAGGTGATGCAGGCGGTAATTCAGAAAACCGAGGCCGATGCCAAATCGATAGGCGTGCAAGTGCTGGATGTGCGCCTCAAGCGCGTCGATTTTCCAACCGAGATCAGCGATTCGGTGTATCGCCGCATGGAGGCCGAGCGCAAGCGCGTTGCCAATGAACTGCGCGCAACCGGTTATGCCGATAGCGAGAAAATCCGCGCTGATGCAGACCGTCAGCGTCAGGTGATCCTGGCGAATGCCTATCGCGATGCGCAGCGCATCAAGGGCGAGGGCGATGAAAAGGCCTCGCTTATTTATGGTGCAGCCTTTGGTCGCAACCCGGAGTTCTACGCGTTCTATCGCAGTCTGGATGCCTACAAGCAGAGCTTCAAGAGTAAGAGTGACGTAATGGTGCTGGACCCAAGCTCGGCTTTCTTCAAGTATCTGAAAAATCCGGGCAGGGCTGGTAAATAGTGTGCTCGAATATTGGTTGCTTGGCATCGCGATGATGCTGGTGGTTGAGGGAATGATTCCCTTCGTGTCGCCCGGTTTGTGGCGCGAAACATTCAGCAAACTGGTGGCGCTGACGGACGGACAATTGCGCTTCGTCGGTATTACAGCGATGCTGTCCGGTTTGCTGTTGCTGTATTGGATCAAGTGATGCAAAACTGGCTACTTCCGGAACATGTAGAAGATATGCTGCCTGACGAGGCGTGGTGCGTCGAACGGATGCGCTCTCAAGTCCTCGATCTGTTGCGCAGGTCGGGATATCAACTGGTCGCGCCGCCGTTGCTTGAGTACGCGGAATCGTTGCTGATCGACGGTAGCGCCGACATGGATTTGCGAACTTTCAAACTGGTCGACCAGTTGAGCGGCCGTACTCTTGCACTGCGCGCCGACATCACGCCGCAAGTGGCGCGCATTGATGCGCATCTGCTCAATCGTCAAGGCGTGGCACGCCTTTGCTATGCCGGCAGCGTGCTGCACACGCAGCCGAGGGGGCTTACGCGCACCCGCGAACTGTTGCAAATCGGTGCCGAGTTATATGGGCATGGTGGTTTGGAGAGCGATCTGGAGATCCAGCAGCTGATGTTGCAATCGCTGGCCCAGTTGGGCATTAAGGATGCGCATCTTGATCTCGGCCATGTTGGCGTGTTTCGCGCATTGGTGCGCCATGCCAAGCTGGACAGGGAACTCGAGGGCGAATTGTTTTCAGCCATGCAAAACAAGGACAGTGCGGCTTTGCAGACATTGGTGCGGCCACTGAATGCGGTGTTGCGCAGCGCATTGCTGGCACTGCCGACGCTGTATGGCAATTGTTCCGATGTGCTGGAAAAGGCACGCAAACTGCTGCCGGACTATCCGGGCGTTGTCACGGCGCTGGATGACCTGCAGAACATTTCCGGAAAGTTGCAGGCGCTGGTGTCAAGCGTCGGGATAGATCTCGCTGATCTGCGCGGCTACCATTATCACAGCGGTATGGTGTTTGCCGTTTACCATGCCGGCAGCCATGACGCGATCGCGCTGGGCGGACGCTACGACGACCTCGGCAAGAGTTTCGGACGCGCGCGTGCCGCAACCGGATTCAGCATGGATCTGCGCCTGTTGTATCGCCTGTTGCCGCCGCAAGACGCAAAGCTGGGTATATGCGCGCCGCACTCCGACGATGCCGCGTTGCGCGACAAAATTGCCCAACTGCGCGCAACAGGCGAGGCCGTGGTGGTTGATCTGCTCGGTGATACGGCATTGCGCGGTGAACTGCAGTGCGACCGTGAACTGGTGTTACGCAACGGGGTGTGGCAGGTCGCCGCGCTTTGATATCTAAACTTTGAAAGTTTTTAATGGCTAACAACGTAGTGGTAATCGGCACCCAGTGGGGTGATGAAGGCAAAGGCAAGATTGTTGATTGGCTGACTGATCATGCGCAAGGCGTGGTTCGTTTTCAAGGCGGCCATAACGCCGGCCATACCCTGGTGATTGCAGGCAAGAAAACGGTGTTGCACCTGATCCCGTCCGGCATTCTGCGCGATCATGTGATGTGCTACATCGGCAACGGTGTGGTGCTGTCCCCTTCCGCATTGATCAAGGAAATGGATGAACTGCAACAGGCCGGGATCGATGTATATAACCGGTTGAAGGTATCTGAAGCCTGTCCGTTGATCCTGCCCTATCACGAAGCGATCGACAAAGCGCGCGAGTTGGCAAAAGGTGATGCCAAGATCGGCACCACCGGGCGCGGTATCGGCCCGGCGTACGAGGATAAGGTGGCACGCCGCGCGATCCGTTTGCAGGATATCTTCTTCCGCGAGCGCTTCGCCGCCAAGCTGGGCGAGGTGCTGGACTATCACAACTTCGTGCTGAAAAATTATTTCAACACCGAAATCGTCGACTTTCAGAAGGTTCTGGACGAGACGCTGGCGCTGGCGGAACGCATCAAGCCGCTGGTGATGGATGTGCCACGCGCGCTCTACGAGGCCAATCAATCCGGCAACAGCCTGCTGTTCGAAGGGGCCCAGGGCGCGTTGCTGGACATTGATCACGGCACTTACCCGTTCGTTACATCGAGTAACTGCATCGCCGGTGCAGCCTGTGCCGGGGCAGGGGTGGGTCCGCAAATGCTGCACTATGTGCTGGGCATCACCAAAGCCTACACTACCCGAGTTGGTTCCGGTCCTTTTCCGACTGAATTGTATGATGCTGTTAACAAATGTGATCCTGTCGGCGAGGGTTTGGCCAAGCGCGGCCATGAATTCGGCTCCACTACCGGGCGTGCACGCCGCTGCGGCTGGTTCGATGCGGCAGCATTAAAGCGCTCAATCCAGATCAACGGTGTTTCCGGCCTGTGCGTGACCAAACTGGACGTGATGGATGGCATGGAAACCGTGCGTCTGGCTGTGGGCTATCGCATCAATGGGGTGGAAAGCGACATTTTGCCGGCAGGTGCGGATGCGCTGGCGGATTGTCAGGCTGTGTATGAGGAAATGCCAGGTTGGCAAGAAAGCACTCTGGGCATGCAACACTATGAAGAATTACCCAAGGCTGCGCGCAACTACCTGGAGCGCATAGCGGAGGTCTGCGGCGTGCCGATCGATATGGTTTCTACCGGACCGGATCGTGATGAAACCATCGTGCTGCGTCATCCATTTGAATAGTTCGGCCGGTCAAACGAACAACGCAATTGCACGGTGCACTTTTCGCCCTGCTTGATTTGCGACAGGCGTGTCCATGAAAACAATCTTTTCATGCCCCGGCCGGGCAGCAAAGCCATGACTGGAGTGGCGGTAGTGATCCTCTTGGCGGCGATGATCAGCAGTTGGTTGCTTCGCGGCTTGCTTCTCAGGTTGCACCGCAACAGGCATCAGAAAATCTCAAACATTGTTGCCAACAGAGATGGATTTATTGTGACGCTGTGCAATTAATGGGGAGTGGAAAGTTCCATTGATGTAGAATGGCGCGCTTCTTGAATGGACTTGGCGGCAGCCACCATGCCGAATCTGAATACCTCAGAATCAGTTCGCAACGCATGCTGCGTTTTCGGGCGCAAAAAAATGCCTGCAAATGCAAGCCGGTTTTTGTTGTGGTGCCCGGAAGTGGACCCGGTCGCACAGGCTTGACCCCCGGCATCCGCTGCATTTGATGCCTTTCGAGTCCTGGCGCGAAACACGCGTGTGTTTCGTTTGTTCAGGCCAGGAAAAGAAAAAGGCTCGCTTGCGCGAGCCGATTTATGATTTGGTGCCCAGAAGAGGACTCGAACCTCCACACCTTGCGGCACACGGACCTGAACCGTGCGCGTCTACCAATTCCGCCATCTGGGCTTGAAAACCTTCGCTGAAGTTTTGCGAAGGCGCGCAATTTAATAGTTAAAG
>DATKVR010000015.1:0-49113 GCA_035529955.1 Gallionella sp. | reverse complement strand
GCTTCCGGCAAGCCGAGCAGCACCAGAATGTCGCCGCTCTGAAGCAGCATAGCCTCGCTCGGTTGCGCGCCGTGCACGTTGCGCCGGCGCACGGCATTCACCTCGACGTTCAATTCGGCCAGGCCAAGCTCGCCCAGTTTTCTGCCCACCGCAATGGAATCGTCCTTGAGCCGCACACTCAAGAAGCGCGACTGCAAACTGTCGCCGGCAACATCCTCCTCGATCGGGGCAGTACGGAAATAGCCGTTGAACGCCGCATAACGGCCGGCGCGATTTTCCTGGACGCGGCGTATCACGCGGCTTAGCGGCACGCCGGACATCAGCAGCGCCTGCGAAGCCAGCATCACGCTGCCCTCGGTCACTTCTGCGACCACTTCGGCCGCGCCGGCCTTTTTCAGTTCTTCGATATACGTATCATCGGCGGTGCGCACCACCACCGGCAGCTCCGGGCGCATCTGGTTTACATGGTGCAATATCTTGAGCGCGGAGTGCTTGTCGTCGTAGGTGATGACCAATGTCCTGGCGCGCATCAGTCCGGCGGCCACCAGCACCTCGCGCTTGGCGGCGTCGCCGTAAACCACGCTGTCGCCCGCAGCCACCGCCTCGTGCACGCGGCGCGGATCGAGATCAAGCGCGATGAAGCGGATATTTTCCTGCGACAGGAAGCGCGACAGCGCCTGCCCGCTGCGCCCGAAACCGCAAATGATGATGTGCGCGTCGGTGGCCATGGTTTTGACCGCGATCTGGTGTATCTGCAGCGCCCGGTCCATCCACGCCGACGGCGATATCCGCCGCACAATCGCTTCGGCATGCTGTATCAGAAAGGGCGCCCCCAGCATGGAGATCAGCATCGCCGCCAGCACGTTCTGCAACACTTCCGCAGGCAACAGGTTCACGCCGCCCGCCAGCGTCAGCAGCACAAAACCGAATTCGCCGGCCTGGGCCAATCCCAGGCCGCTGCGTATCGAAGCGCCCCAGTCGCCCGAGAACGCGCGCGCCAGCAGTGTCACCACCGCGGCCTTGAACGGCAGCAGAATCAGCAGCACCAGCAGCACCCAGCCGATACCCGAGATCACATGATGCAGATCAAGCAGCATGCCGATGGTGACGAAGAACAAACCGAGCAGCACATCGCGAAACGGCTTGATGTCCTCCTCAACCTGATAGCGATACTCGGTTTCGGAGATCAGCATCCCGGCGACGAACGCACCCAGCGCCATCGACAGTCCGGCCAGTTCGGTAACATAAGCCAGACCCAGCGTGAACAGCAGCACGTTGAGCATGAACAGTTCGGATGATTTCTGCATCGCGACCAGATGGAACCACGGGCGCAGCAGCCGCTGGCCGAAAATCAGCAACGCGGACAATACCAGCGCCGCCTTGAGCAGCGCCACACCCAGCGTGAAATATAGATGCTGGCCGCTGCTGGCCAGCGCGGGGATGATGATGATCAGCGGTACCACGGCCAAATCCTGGAACAGCAGCACGCCCATGATTTTCTGGCCGTGGGGCGTGCTCAATTCAGCCCGCTCCACCAGCATCTTGCTGACGATCGCGGTGGATGACATCGCCAGCACACCGCCCAGCGCCAGGCCGGCGCGCCAGTCAAGCCCGAAAAACAGCGAGGACAGCATGACCAGCAGGATGGTGGCGACCACCTGCGCGGTGCCGAGGCCGAATACCAGGCGCTGCATGCTGCGCAGCCGCGCCAGGCTGAATTCCAGCCCGATGCTGAACATCAGGAACACCACGCCGAAATCAGCCAGATGGCGGGTTTCCGGTGCATCGGGTATCCAGCCCAGCGCATGGGGCCCGATCAGGATGCCGACCAGCAGATAGCCCAGCATCGCCGGCAATTTCAGAATCCGGCACAGCACGACCACGCCCACGGCGACTGCAAGCAGGATCAGCACGAGTTGCAATGAATTAGTCATGTGCGTGTTCAGGAAGCATTGTCAGCATGTGCGGATAATGCACTAAGTTGCGTACGCTTTCAAAACTTCCTTGGCTAACCCTGCAGGCAAAATTTCTCTGCGAAACGGGCGCGCTGCTATAATCCGTCGCTTATGAATAAAACTCTATCCGCCACGCCCCACGCACTTGCACTCGCCCGCGAGGTGTTGAACATCGAAGCCGCTGCAGTGCAGGCGCTGAGCGCGCGTCTTGATGAAACTTTCTTGAGCGCGATGGATGTCGTGTTGCGCTGCGAGGGCCGCGTTATCGTCAGCGGCATGGGAAAATCCGGACACATCGCGCGCAAGATCGCCGCAACCCTGTCCAGCACCGGGACACCGGCCTACTTCGTGCATCCGGGCGAAGCCAGCCACGGCGACCTGGGCATGATCACCAGCGAGGATGTGATCATCGCGCTGTCCTATTCCGGTGAAAGCCAGGAACTCATGACCATCGTGCCGGTGATCAAACGCCGTGGTGCAAAACTCATCAGCATGACCGGAAACCCCGCCTCCAGCCTGGCCAGGGTTTCCGATGTCCATCTCAATGCCGCGGTGGACAAGGAAGCCTGCCCGATGGGTCTGGCGCCCACTGCCAGCACCACCGCGGCACTGGCGCTGGGCGATGCGCTGGCTGTGGCATTGCTGGATGCAAAGGGTTTCGGCGCGGAAGATTTTGCCAGTTCTCATCCCGGCGGCAGCCTGGGGCGCCGCTTGCTCACCCGGGTCAGCGACATCATGCGCGTCGGCGATCGTCTGCCCATGGTCAGTCTGGATGCGACGCTGGGCGACGCGATTCTGGAAATATCGAAAAAAGGCGTGGGCATGACCGCCATCGTGGATGCCGGGCAACACGTGCTGGGCATCTATACCGACGGGGATCTGCGCCGCACGCTTGCCAGGAAACTGGATTTCAACGCCACACCGATACGCAGCGTGATGTCCGCCAATCCGCGCCGGATCAACCCGGAAAGCCTGGCAGTCGAGGCGGTGCAAATGATGGAGCAATTCAACATCAGCCAGATGCTGGTGGTGGATGAACGGAACAAACTGGTCGGTGCGCTGAATATGCACGACCTGTTGCATGCCAAGGTAATCTAGGCAATTACCCGGTTGCGGCACACACGCGGGGAACAGGTGCTATCCTTAACCTGCGCCCGTTATTCAAGGCGCAGATCTGTTTTTTGGTTGGGGGAAATAAATGCTGTTAAGCCGCTCAAAATTGATACGCCTGGTCGCTTTCGATGTCGATGGCGTGATGACCGATGGCGGCCTGTACTATTCCGATTCCGGAGAAGAATTCAAACGTTTTAATTCACTGGACGGGCACGGACTGAAAATGCTGCGCGCCAGCGGGGTGGAAGTCGCCATCATCACCGGCCGGACTTCGCGTTGCGTCGAAGCGCGCGCAAAAAACCTTGGCATCACGCATCTGTTCCAGGGTGTGGAAAACAAACTCGAAGTGATGATCGGCCTGCTCGACAAACTCAAGCTGACTCCGGATGCCGCCGCCTATATGGGCGACGATGTGGTCGATCTCAGGGTGATGCGCCATGTCGGCCTGGCGATCAGCGTCCCCGAGTCGCCGCTGCTGGTGCGCACAAATTCACACTATGTCACCCAGCGCGGTGGCGGGCATGGCGCGGTGCGTGAAGCCTGCGAATTAATCATGTCCGCACAAGGCACGCTGGACGCCCAACTCGCCCCCTATTTACAATGACGCTTGCCTCCCGTGTCCGTCCCTGGCTGCCGCTGTTACCCTTGCTTGGTTTGCTGTCCGCCACCTACTGGCTGAACCAGCAGGCGTTGCCCGGACCGGCCAAGCCGGAAAGCAAAAACCACGACCCGGATGCCGTCATGGAAAACTTTTCCGCGACCAATCTGAACGAACAGGGTCTACCCGATTTCATCATGGCTGCAACAAAATTGATGCATTATCCGGATGACGACAGTACGACACTGGATGATCCCCGTGTAACCATGCTATCCCCCGGCAAGCCGGACATTCACATCACCGCGGAACATGGCACGATCTCCAGCAAAGGCGAAGATATGTATCTGCGCGACAACGTCAAGGTGCTGCGCGCAGCGAGCGCACAGCAGGGTCAAATGACATTGCAAACCCAGTATCTGCATATCGCCCCGAATCAAGATCTGGCTGACACCGACCGCGCGGTAACGATCGTCGACCCAAACAACATTGTGCATGCGATCGGAATGGAAATGAACAGCAAGACACGCATCCTGAAACTGCTCTCCCAAGTCAGAAGCGAATATGTACCGAACAAACCATAAATTATCCCTGGCTATCCTGTTGCTGCCGTTTGTTCTGCAGCTTTTGACGCCATCCTGCTTTGCAGCCAGTGCCGACAGCGCGCAGCCGATACATGTTGAGGCCGATCAGGTGATAATGGATGATGCGCACCAAATCAGCACTTTCATCGGCAATGTGCAGTTGTCGCAGGGAACGCTGTTGATACGCGGCGACAAGGTCATCGTTACGCAGGACAAGGAAGGTTTCCAGCACGCCATCGCGTACGGCAATACTGCGGAGTTCCGTCAGAAGCGCGAAAATATGGAGGGTTACGTGGAGGGTTACGGGGAACAAATCGAATATGACATGCGCACCGGGATTGTAAACCTTTACGGAAAGGCACGCCTGAAGCGCAACCTTGATGAGGTCAGCGGCAATCATATTGTCTACAACTCCAGGACCGAAATTTTTAAAGTGAACAGCAATGGTGCAAACGCAAATAATGATTCATCGGAACGGGTCCGTGCTGTGCTGCAGCCCAGGAACAATATGACCACACCCCCCGCATCGGGCGTGTTACCCGTCCCGCCCGCTCCAACTGTTGCCCCGGCCAAGCAAAATGAGTGAACTTCGCGCGGTCGGCCTGAAGAAAAAATACGCATCGCGCACCGTGGTGCACGATGCCTCGTTGTCGGTAAAGAGCGGCGAAGTGGTTGGGCTGCTCGGCCCGAACGGCGCGGGAAAAACCACCGCTTTCTACATGATCGTCGGACTGATTGCAGCCGATGGCGGACAGATCTTTATCGACGAACAGAACATCACCCATCTGCCGATACACCGCCGCGCCCGACTGGGACTCGGTTATCTGCCGCAGGAAGCATCGATCTTTCGCCGCCTGACGGTATCGCAAAACATCCAGGCGGTGCTGGAACTGCAGGGTCAGACCGGTGATGGCCTGAAAAGCAATCTGGACAAGCTGCTGGAAGACCTGCACATCACCCATATCCGCGACAACCCCGCCATCAGCCTGTCGGGCGGCGAACGGCGGCGCGTCGAAATTGCCCGCGCCCTGGCGACCGACCCGCGCTTCATACTGCTGGATGAACCGTTCGCCGGTGTTGATCCGATTGCCGTGCTGGACATACAGAAAATCATTCATTTCCTGAAAGAGCGCGGCATCGGCGTGCTGATCACCGACCACAATGTGCGTGAAACCCTCGGCATCTGCGACCGCGCCTACATCATCAACGCCGGGTCGGTAATGGCGGAAGGCAAGCCGGATGAAATCATCTATAATGAGGGCGTAAGAAAAGTGTATCTGGGAGAACACTTCAAGCTATGACACGAAGGCGCCCCGCACAAGAAACCAGCCCATGAAACCCGCTCTACAACTCCGGCTCTCCCAGCAACTGACGCTTACCCCGCAGTTGCAGCAGGCTATCCGCCTGCTGCAACTGTCCACGCTGGATATGCACCAGGAAGTCGCGCGTTTGCTGGAAGAAAACCCCATGCTTGAAGCTGCCGAAGAATCCGGGCAGAGCAATTTCCCGTCGGATGCATCATCATTGCCATCCCGCAGCACCGCTACCGCTGAGGAGCCACAGACAACAAAAACTGACGAGCGCAGCGGGGACGATTCCGGTCCGGACACTTTTGGCAACGAACCCGCCGACTGGAATACCGGCAGCGGAATTATGCGCAGTACGGATGACGAAGATGAAAACTACCCTGAACAGGCCGCCGAACAAGCCAGCCTGCGCGCGCACCTGCATAGCCAGCTGACCACCAGTTCAATTGATGACAAAGACCGCAAGGTAGTTGGATTGCTGATCGATGCGCTGGACGAGAACGGTTATCTGGCCCAGGACCTGGATGAACTGTCAGGCCTGTTGCCCGATGAACTTGAAATCACACTGGACGACCTGGAAACGGCGCTGGTACAACTGCAGCACCTTGATCAACCCGGCCTGGGAGCACGCAATCTGGGCGAGTGTCTGGCACTGCAACTCAGGGCATTGCCCGAAGACACGCCGCAGCGCGATTTGGCGGTTCGTCTGGTTAGCCATCACCTCGAACTGGTGGCGGCACATGACTTCAGCAAGATCAAAAAACTGCTGCGCTGCACGGACGATGAATTGCGCGCCGCGCAACATCTGATCACGAGCTTAAATCCGAAACCCGGCACCGAGTTTGGACAAAGCGTCGCCGATTACGTGGTGCCTGACGTGATCGTGGAAAAGCACAAAAACAGATGGCGCGCAAGACTCAATGCGGAAGCGATGCCCAAGCTGCGCGTCAATCAGATTTACGCCAACATCCTGCAGCAGCGTTCCGACAAGAATTCCTCCCAGCTCGCCGTGCAATTGCAGGAGGCGAAGTGGCTGATCAAAAATCTCGAACAGCGATTTGAAACCATTCTGCGCGTTGCTCAAGCCATCGTGGAGCGGCAGGTGAATTTTTTCGAGCATGGCGAGATCGGGATGCGCCCACTGGTGTTGCGCGAAATCGCCGACGAGCTGGAACTGCACGAATCCACCATATCGCGCAGCACCACACAAAAATTCATGCTTACCCCGCGCGGCATATACGAATTCAAACATTTCTTCGGCAGCGGTTTGGCAACCGATAGCGGCGGCACATGTTCTTCCACTGCAATACGCGAACTGATCAAGCAACTGGTCAGCGCGGAAGACACGCACAAACCGCTCACCGACAGCCGTATGGCAGAAATCTTGGCTCAGCAGGGCATTGTAGTTGCCAGGCGTACCATAGCAAAGTACCGGGAATCGATGCGCATACTCCCGGTGAACCTCCGTAAATCACTCTAAAAAACACAAAGGAGCACAACATGAACCTTCATCTAACCGCACACCATCTGGAAATCACACCCGCCATCCGGGATTATTCGACTGAAAAGTTTGATAAAATCAAACGCCATTTCGAAAACGTGGTAATAGATGTGAACGTGATTCTTTCGGTTGACAAACTGAAGCAGAAAGCCGAAGCCACCATGCACGTGAGCGGCAAAAACCTGTTCGCCGAATGCGAAGATGAAAACCTCTACACGGCGATCGATATGCTGGTTGACACGCTGGACCGCCAAGTTCGCAAGCACAAGGACAAGCTGTCCGCACGCCGCCATGACGACTCAGGAAAGCTCGCTGCAAACGAGTAACTTCCACGGGCGGGGGAAATTCCGCCCCATATAACCGGTTTTTCATTATGAATCTGATCAGCAAGATCCTGTTGCCCGACAACATCCTGTTGGACAACGAATCCACCAGCAAGAAGCGCGTGTTTGAGCGGGTTGGCTTGCTGTTTGAAAACAACCAGCAGATCGCGCGCAGCCTGGTCTTCGACAGCCTGTTCGCACGCGAAAGGCTGGGTTCAACCGGGCTCGGGCAAAGTGTGGCGATTCCGCATGGAAGAATTGCCAGGTTGCGCGATGCGACTGCAGCGTTTGTCAAGACTTCGCACCCGATTCCATTCGACTCGCCGGACGGCCAACCGGTCAACCTGATATTTGTGTTGCTGGTTCCCGAACGGGCCAACGACCTGCACCTGCAGATACTCGGCGAACTGGCGCAAATGTTCAGCGACACTCAATTCCGCAATAGTTTGGTAGCATGCAACGACACCGGCAGCATCTATCAATTGTTCCACGACTGGAAAAGCGAGACATGAGCCAGGTCAACGTCCGGCAACTGTTTGACGACAAGCAGGAACGGTTGCAACTCAGCCGTGTGGCCGGAGCCGACGGAACGGATCGCATCATCGACACCGATGAAGTCAATAGTTCCAACAAAGGGCTCATTGGCCACCTCAATCTGGTCCACCCGAACTGGGTACAGGTTCTGAGTGAGACCGAATTGAACTATCTGCGCGAATTAAACACGGAACAACGCGACAAGGCATTTCGCAAGATTGAGCAAAGCGGCACGACCTGCATGATCGTGGCCGGCACAACCGACATTCCTGCGATATTGATCGATTTTGCCAACCAGTCGCATATTCCGCTGTTCTCTTCCCCCAAACCCAGCGTTCATCTGATGTGGCTGGTCCGTCACTACCTGGCCAAGGAACTTGCGGAATCAACCACGTGCCACGGTGTGTTTCTCGACGTGCTTGGCGTGGGTGTGATGATCACCGGGGAAAGCGCGGTCGGCAAAAGCGAACTCGGCCTCGAACTGATCACCCGCGGCAACGGACTGGTGGCCGATGACATCGTCGAATTGCATCGCATCGCGCCGGATACGCTGGAGGGTCGCTGCCCCGAGCTGTTGCGGGATTTTCTCGAAGTGCGCGGTCTGGGCGTGCTGAACATCCGCACCATGTTTGGTGAAACGGCAGTGCGCCGGAAGAAAAGCCTGAAGCTGATCGTGCATCTGAATCGCCCGCCCGGTGGCGACCTGTCGCAAATGGAACGCTTGCCGCTGAATGCCACGCATCAGGATATCCTCGGTGTAAACATCAGCACGGTGAATATTCCGGTGGTCGCAGGACGCAACCTGGCCGTACTGGTGGAAGCCGCGGCACGCAACTTTGTGCTTCAGCAGCGCGGCATCAATAGCATGCAGGAATTCATCTCGCGCCACGACCAGTTGCTTCTCAATGACTAGAAGGGGCCCGGGGTGCAGCTATTCCTGATCAGCGGCTTATCCGGTTCCGGCAAGAGCGTCGCGCTCAAGGTGCTGGAAGACAGCGGCTATTACTGTGTGGACAATCTGCCCGCCGACCTGCTGGCGGCACTGGTGGAACATCTGCAGCACGCCGGATACAGCAATATCGCCGTCAGCATCGATGTGCGCAGCGCGAACAGCGTACAGCGACTGCCACCGCTGCTGCAGCAAATCAGACAGCGCGGCGTGGACGTGCATGTGCTTTTCCTGGACGCCCAGAACGACACGCTGGTAAAGCGCTTTTCCGAGACTCGCCGCCTGCACCCGCTCAGTGATGCCGGGCTACTGACCCACGACAATACAGTCCGGACCTTGCCGGAATGCGTCAGTTACGAGCGTGAACTGCTCGCCGAAATCAGTGACATCGGCCATCACATCGACACCACCGAACTCAATGCCAATGCGCTGCGCAGCTGGATCAAGCAATTCGTCCGGGTGGATCGTGCGCGCCTGACGCTGTTGTTCCAGTCGTTCGGTTACAAGCACGGCATCCCGCTCGATTCCGATCTGGTATTCGATGTGCGCTGCCTGCCCAATCCGCACTATGTCCCCGAGCTTCGTCCACTCACCGGTCGCGATGCGCCGGTAATCGAATTCCTGGAAAACGTTCCCGATGCCCAGCAAATGTTTGGCGACATCCGCGATTTCGTGGCGCGCTGGCTGCCCAGTTTCGTCGCCGATAATCGCAGCTACCTTACCGTTGCCATCGGTTGCACCGGCGGACAACACCGCTCAGTTTATCTTGCCGAAAAGCTTGCCCGCCACTTCGGGCATCAGCAGCAAGTGCTGGTGCGCCATCGCGAACTGATTCAATAGACGATGTACAAACAGGCGATGCAGCACCTCAAGCCAGGTGACTGGCTTACGCTGTTGCTCGGCGGTACTTTTGTCGTGGCGCTGACACTCAAGCTGTGGAGCGGCGACCTCGCCGATAAGGCCATCATCCGCAGCGGCGGAAAAATATTCAGGGAAGTATCGTTGTCCCGCAACCAGAAGATTGAAGTGCCCGGCCCCCTTGGGGTAACCATCGTCAGCATCCGGGACCGCAAAGCACGCGTCGCTTCAGACCCCAGTCCGCGCCAGTATTGTGTGCGCCAGGGCTGGCTGAAACAGGCAGGCGAAATTGCAATTTGCCTGCCCAATCAGGTGAGTGTCGAATTGGCCGGCAGCAGAAAGAAATATGACAGCCTCAACTACTGAGAAGCAGGTGCAAGATACAAGGCACAAGGAGCAAGGGGAAAACTCCAGCCCGGTTTTACCTTGCACCTTGCCTCTTCAACCTTGCATCTCGCATCCTGAACCTTGCACCTCGATCAAATTGGATACAACCGCCGAAGACCACCACATCGCGCGCATGGCAGCGGTGGCGCTCGGGCTGACCATACTGGAAAGCGCCATTCCATCCCCGCTGCCCGGCGTCAAGCCGGGGCTGGCCAACATCGTCACGCTGATCGTGCTGGCGCGTTACGGCTGGCGCGCGGCGGCTTGGGTGTCGCTATTGCGCGTGCTGGCAGGAAGTTTGCTGTTCGGGAATTTTCTCGCGCCGGGATTTTTCCTGAGCCTGTCCGGCGCGCTGTGCAGCCTGGTCGTGCTGGGTTTTGCCCGACATTTGCCGGCTCGCTGGTTCGGTCCGGTCAGCCACAGCATCTATGCCGCGTTCGCGCATATCACCGGGCAGATGCTGGTGGTATACCTGTGGCTGATTCCGCATGCCGGCATCGCCTATCTGATCCCGATCTTCGCCACTGCGGCACTGATATTCGGCACGGTGAACGGCTTGATCGCGGCGCATTTCATGGATAATGAAAGTGTGGTCCAATCCGAAACGCCAAACCAATAGCCGGCCGCTGAGATGTGGTAGCTATTTTCAAACCAAACTGCCGGCATTCACTACTTTTCCCGGTGAACTCTGTGTGCTCTGATGTGGCTACTGATAAAACCACCAGCCATCCGATCAGCCCAGCAAAAGACACCAAGTCATTGATGAAACAGCTAGCCATCTCACTAAGGCAGCAAGCTGCCAAGTGACTGGTTATGGTTATAGCCATTCGACTGATGAAACTATTAGTCTTTCCACCAAGCCACCAAACTACGGTGACCAAGTCGCTGGTTATGTGGCAAACTGATCATATGAAAACCATAACCCTTGCATTCACCGGCGCATCGGGGCTGCCCTACGGCATGCGCCTGCTCGAATGCCTGCTGCAAAGCGGACAGCGCGTCCATCTGGTGTATTCGCAAGCAGCGCAAATCGTCGCCAAACAGGAGCTCGATTTCACGCTGCCGAACCGCGCCGCGGATGCGGAGCAGATGCTTGCGGAACGCATAGGAAAATACAGCGGCGAGCTGAAAGTATTCGGTATCCAGGACTGGTACGCGCCGATGGCCTCCGGAACCAATCCCGGCGATGCAATGGTAATCTGCCCCTGCACCATGGGGACGTTGGGCAAGATTGCGGCAGGGATCAGCGACGACCTGATCGCCCGGGCCGCCGATGTGATGCTCAAGGAAAAACGCACGCTGATCCTGGTGCCTCGCGAGATGCCCTTCTCCGCCATCCACCTCGAGAACATGCTCAAACTCGCGCATGCCGGCGCGGTCATCATGCCCCCCAATCCGGGCTACTATCATCACCCGCAAACCGTGCAGGACATCGTGGATTTTGTCGTGGCGCGAATACTCGATCATCTGGGTGTAGCACAAGGGCTGATTGAAAAATGGGGAAAGAACTGAAGTTTGTTTTGCCTCCCCGGCAGCTGTAATCTTAGATAGTCAGGTGTCGATCACGGACCCGGGCTACGCCTGGTCGGGCAGGCAGATACCAGAATTGCATATCTGCCGCATACCGATCCCGGTCATACATAGCGTTCCTATTAGCGGTTCAAAGTTATGCTGACGGTTACTATCGATCTATCCGGAAAATCACCAGAATCAAATTATTCAATTGGATTTATCAACTGATAATGCCCAACTGCAACCGAGGCACTCAGCCACGTTAATCATTTTTTAACCTTCCGGGGAAGCAGATCATGCACTGAACGCCGAATTTCCGTCGGATCATCTTGGCGGCCCGGAATACACCGCAATACTCCCGCCACGAAAGCCGAGAAACTGGAAATACGAAATCAGGTCAGGGCCGGCCCAGAAAATCCGGATTGCATTGCCACAATAATCACGGCAAGATGGTCCCGTTAGCTTTCAGGAAACCAGTACGCAATGAGAAGAATTCCAAACGACTGTTCCAAGACGACCATTAACATCGCCGCGCTACTGGCAATCCTTGGCTTGCTGGTTTTGTCGGGATGCAACCCGGGGAAGCCAAACGGCGTCTTTCTGATCATTAACCTGGAAAACTCCGAGAACATCAAGCAATACACGGTATTCAACCCCTATGACAGCAGCGTTGCGGTGTGCAATTCTTCGGCAAAGGAGGCGATTGCCCAGTTGCTTGCGAGCGTTCCAGCCGTGATACCCAAGGACTCCAGGATCATGAGCTGGCGCTGTTCGCTGACAGCGCCCGAAACTGGACAGTAAGGCACTGGGAAAACCTGATTCAACGCAAAACTCAATCGTATCCTTGGTTATTGTCGGCAGACAGCCTGCAGCCAATCGGGACTTCTGAAGCGCCACCGTGGCTAGCTTCGGCAGTATTCCTCGAGTAATGCTCTCACCGGCTGGGGAATTCCCGCCCGCAAAGCCTCGCCCACATCCAGCCACACACTCCCCGCTTGCCGCACCTGTTTGGGCCTGTGCTGCAAGCGCAACAGCAGCGGCGTGATATGCAATTTGAAATGCGTGAAGCTGTGGGTGAATGTTCGCAGTGGTCCGCACGCAATTTTTGAATTCGCTGGATAGTCTCTCCCCAAAACTTTTCCCTTCAGGTCTTTTTCCCCGCCTGATCCGGGGTAAGCGATATTTATCCCTTCCTTCGCACCCCAAGCCAAAGCAGCTGCCTCATCAACAAACTGAGGAGGGCACCATAGTCCGCCCCAGATTCCGCTGCCGGGTCGTTTTTCCAGCAGGATGTCGTTACCGTGCAGCAATAGTAAAAATGTAGCATGTCTTTCCGGCACGGCTTTGCGCAAACGCGGGGCGGGAAACTCGTTCACCCGACCGCTTTGATAGGCAACGCAATCACTTTGCACCGGACACATATCGCACCTCGGCCTGTTGCGGGTGCACAGTGTTGCACCCAAATCCATCTGTGCCTGAATGTAAACGGCAATGTCCCGTTGCGGCAACAGCGCTTCGGCCAATTGCCAGAGCCGGGTTTCAAACGCCTTTCCTGGCGATCCGGCGATGCCGCGATGGCGTGCCAGCACGCGCTTGACGTTGCCATCCAGTATCGCGCGGCGTTCGTGCCAGGCTAGCGCACAGATCGCGGCGGCCGTGGAACGGCCGATGCCGGGGAGTTCGAGTATCTGCTCGAACACGCGCGGGAATTCGCCATGATGTTTTTGCGTGATGATACGCGCCGCCGCATGCAGGTTGCGCCCACGCGCGTAATAACCGAGGCCGCTCCAATGCGCGAGTACTTGCTCCTCGGTTGCGGCTGAGAGTGCGTCGATATTTGGAAAAGCGGCGATGAAGCGCCGGTAATATGGAAGGACGGTGGCGACCTGGGTCTGCTGCAGCATGATCTCGGACAACCACACGTGATAGGCATCAGCACCTTGCCAAGGCAGGTCGTGGCGGCCATGCGCGCTTTGCCAGCGGATAAGGCGTTGCGCAAAAGTCGATATCATGGATGGTGCCGTCGCGAATCCGGTCAGTGCGTGATACGGACAGATAAGCAACCTGAGAACACGAAACAGCGCGTGATAATTTCGAGCCAGTGAGCAGTAACTATCCAGCCAGATGCAACAGGCGAACTGCTCATTTGAACAGGTCCTTCAACCCCTTCTTGAGTTCTTCCTGGAGCTTGGCCTTGGCATCTTCCTTCACCTTCTCCTTTTTTTCATCGATGCGCTGTTTTGCGACATCAACCAGCAGTGACCCGTAATCGACCTTGAATTTGAGCGCATCGAAGGGGCCGCTCACATTCACCGGCAAGGTTGCTGTTCTGCCCTGTTCAGTCTTGGCAAACGCGGCCTTGGCGTTGTAGTTCAGGGTGTCATGGCCGATGTCGATGTCGCCATTTCCGCTCAGGCGCAGCACGGTCGACTTGACCTCAAGGTCATCGTTATGTGCCACGCCGTTACGCACCTTGAAGCTGGCCCTGAACTGGCTGAACTCGGTTTTCTCGCTCCTGTCCACGCCCAAAGTCTGCGTTCTGGTATTCAGGTTCAGGTTCTGCAGGCCCTGTACCAGCTTGGTCAGGTTGATACCCTTGATCGCGCCGTTTGCCAGATTCACCGACACGTTGCCGTCCAGTGCTTTTTTCAACTCGCTGACGGTATTACCCTGCGTGGTGAGGTTCAGCACGATGTTGCCTTTGCCTTCGGCCAGATCGAGATTGGCGGCATCTTTTAACAAGGGTGCCACCGCGATACCGTTTAGCTTCTGTTTGATCACGAAGCCGGGAGTGTGTTGTGCATTGATGCCCAGGCTACCGTTCATGGCGCCCTGATACAGATTGGCGGATATCGGGCTGAGATTGACCAGTCCATTATGCGCTTCCACCCCCAGATGCAGCTGGCTCAATTTTACGTTCGCCACCTTGAGTGAACCGATGCGCAGGATGCCGTCCAGATTGAGTGCGCGCAATGCGGACAGATCCAGCGGTTGCTCGGTTGCTTTTGATTCTGCCTTGGATCCTGGAGCAGATTTTTTCGGCATATACAAATCGGCATCGAACTTATCCACGTCCACATCGAAATTGATTGCCGGTTTGGCAAAACCCTTTACCCCGACCCTGGCCTTGATCTGGCTTTGCAACAAGCCTCCGGCGAAGTTCGCCTGAACGATTTTGTTCTCGGCATCGATATGCACACTGCCCTTCATCTGGCTGCTCACCGATTTGTTCGGCAGATTGTCGCCGGTGGCAGTCACCGCGATACCAAGGTTGTCCAGGTCGAATTTCCCTGATTTGATATTGCCGGACAGCGGGGAACTCATTTTCAACCTGAAAGTTTGTTCGGGTTGTTTCAAATCCAGGTCCAGAGTCAGCGCGCTGATCCTGAACGATTGTGCATTGCCTTCTATGCCGGGGATGGCAAGGCTCGCTGCAAGATTGCCGGCGGCCCCGTTCAACTTTGCATTCAGCTTCAGACTATCGCTGGAATATTTGTCCTTCGTCAAATCAAGCGACGGTGCGTCCAGCGTGACCTCGAAATTGTCTTTACCTTTAATACCGGATGCGCTCAGGGGAAATCGCTTCGCGGCGAATTGGTCACTGGACATATCCGCATTTACATCGCCACCGGCTTTAACTTTAAGGTTGCTGATATCCAATGCCGTGCCGCTGGCCTGCAGCTCCAGACCCTGCAACTGATACTTCTTCTTCTCAGGATCCAGTGTCAGCGTTGCCTCCATTTGGGTATTGATATCCAGTTTTGGCTGATTGGACTGCAGGTTTGCCGAAAAATCGATCTTGCTTGGCACCCCGACGGCGATTCGTCCAGTCCTGAAATTCAGGTCTTTGATGGCATATTTGGCACCACTGCCTTCATCGTGATAGCTGAGATCGGTTTTTTCCACGGATACAGAAGCGATGTCGAATTTGACCGACCCGCCGCTGGCGACACGCTGTGTCTGCTGTTGCGGTTCGTGCCCGGTTTGCCCCACCAAGTCATCGATATTGGTTGTTCCATCCTTGTGTTTTACCAGCGTCGCTTTCAAACCGCTCACCGTCACCTCATCCACCACCACTTGTCTGCGCAGCAAAGGCAACAATGCAAGTGAAACCCGTGCTGACTGTATGGAAGCAAATTCCTTGTTGCTCCTGAACCCTGACAGGGAAACTTTGCTCAGGCTTGCGCCGATGTTCGGAAAGAAGGACAGCTTGATGTCGCCATCGAGGCGCAAATTTCGCTGCTTGCTGTCCTTCACCGCCTTGATGATCTGTGCCTTGTAGTCATTGGGATTGAAAGTCGCGGCCACATAAGCAACAACAGCAGCGGCCACAACAACCATGGCGGCGATACCCAACAAACCATATTTGAGGATTTTATTCATGCTCTACCCGATAAAAAGGTCACGTTCAATTATTGTGCTAAGAGAAAGCGTATTGGCCCGGCCGGACACGAGGCTAAATCACCTTGGAATAGAGTGCGTGCTCCTGCCTCGTGCGCAAATACCTGTCAAACACCATGCAGATGTTACGGATGAGCATGCGTCCCTTGGGGGTTACCTTGATCGATTGCGGGGAAATCACCAGCAATCCTTCGCGTTCATAGTCGCGCAATTCATTCAGTTCAGTGGCGAAGTAGCGCTCAAAATCGATCCCGTATGTGCCGTTGCATGATTCCATGTCGAGTTCGAAGTGGCACATCAGGGCCTGAATGATGGCACGGCGCACCAGATCGTCATCGTTCAATTCCATTCCGCGCATGATGGGCAGCACATCCCTGTCCAGCGCATCGTAATAATCCGTCAGATCACGGTAATTCTGGCTGTAGGTCGGGCCGATCTTGCCGATCGCGCTGAGACCGAGCGCCACCAGATCGCAGTCAGAATGGGTCGAGTACCCCTGAAAATTGCGATGCAGCCTGCCCTGGCGCTGGGCCACGGCAAGCTCGTCTTCCGGTTTGGCAAAATGATCCATGCCGATGTAAACATAGCCCGCATTGGTCAGCTTTTTGACTGCCATATCCAGGATATCCAGCTTTACTTGCGGCGTGGGCAAGTCCTCTTCATGAATACGCCGCTGCGGCTTGAAGATGGTTGGCATGTGCGCATAATTATAGATGGATAAACGATCGGGGTCGGCAGCGATCACCCTGTCCAGGGTCACGCCAAAGCCATTCAGGGTTTGTTTGGGCAACCCGTAAATCAGATCGATACTCACCGACTTGAAGCCGTTTGCGCGCGCCGCCCCAATCACGCGCAACGTCTCCTCTTCGCTTTGAATTCGATTTACAGCGCGCTGTACCTCATCATCGAAATCCTGCACGCCGATGCTGATCCGATTGAAACCCACTTCGCCCAGCAGCGCTATGGTTTCATCGCTCACTTTGCGCGGATCGATTTCAATCGAGTACTCCCCGGCTTCCGCCAGCCTGAAGTGCTGGCGGATCGCTACCATGACCTGGCGGATTTCGTCATCGCTCAAGAAAGTGGGCGTGCCCCCGCCAAAGTGCAGCTGTTCTATGACCTGATCAGGCCCGAGCAGCATCGCCTGCATGGCCATTTCCTTGATGAGATAGCGTACGTATTCGGCAGACTTACTTCTGTCCTTGGTTATTACCTTGTTGCACCCACAATAAAAGCACAAGGTATTGCAGAATGGAATGTGTATATATAGGGACAACGGATGGTCGGCGCCGCCATTTTCCCGCTTTGTCACCCATAGTCCATAACGCTCTGCATTGAACGCAGTGACAAACCGATCTGCGGTGGGATAAGAGGTGTATCGGGGACCATTCTTGTCCAGCCGACGTATCAGCTCCATATCTATTATCAATTGATTGGCCGATATATCCATAAATCCTCCTTAAACTGGCAAGCATTATGCCAGTTCGCCGCTTGAAAAACACCTGATCATGCTGCAAATCCTTGCAAAACCCAATGCCGGCGCACTATGCGTTCCAGTGCTATTTTAAAGTTATCCACAATGCATCATGAATTTGGGACATAGGTTAATTGTGGTGGTTCTATTGCCGCAATTCGGAGATACGACCACAAATTAAATGTGGTTTGGTTGATCCATGTCAGTGCATTAATGAGCGTTTGCAGTTATGTTTCCGACTGTTCTGCTATGGACTGAAAAAGCGATTTTCGCGGATGCTATTTTAGCACAGGGGAAAAGCTGCCCGCGCAAGGGGAATCAAGGGGAATAAGGGCCCGACCTGAACTAGGATTGGGCGGCAGAGGACCAGAAGAAGAAGTTCGGCATCATTTTGGGGATTGACGTAACGTAAGGAGCGTTTTATTTGTCCCGCGGCATGAGGCAAATGACACATTGCAGGCTTAATGTTATTATCAAATGAGCCCTTGAAAAAGGGATTGTTATTATTGTTATCTTTAGACAGAGGAGATGGAAATGCTTCAACCATATGACACAAATACCGCCGATGTTGTTGGCATGTATGTAGGTATATTCGTGTTTTTATTTGGCTTGGCAATTATTCTAATGAGAAAGCATAGGAAGAATTCCTAATTTGCTTGTCTGGCGGGGAACGCAATAGTATTGAAGTATTGATCCGCATTAGGCGCTGGTAATTAAAAATTTTAGATTGGGGAGGGGTACATGAGTAAATTATCCAATATGGCATTGGTGTGCTGGGGGGCAGTTGCCATGCTGACTTTTTCAGGGGTTGGCTTTGCTGATGAAGGTATCGTCACGGCAAATCCCACCAATGGGAAAAAAATCTTCGAAAACGGCAAGGGCGACCAAAGTGTTGTTCCCGCTTGCGCTTCATGTCATGGCGAGAAGGCCATGGGCAACGATGCGATGGGTACACCAAGACTCGCAAATATCGGGTATGTATATATTGTGAAGCAACTAACCAATTTTGCGGACGGTACACGTAAAGATCTGACGATGGGCGTGATGAATGGTATTGCAAAAGGATTGACTGATCAGGACAGGCGTGATTTGGCGTCCTACGAGGACTCTTTCCCACTGGGCAATCCTGAGCGTTCTGACCTCGACGCACTGAAAGCCCAGGGCACGGTAGTCGGCGAGACGTACAAGGGCAAGATGCTGGTTCACTACGGATCGGACAAGGTTTCTGCCTGCCAGTCATGTCACGCCTATGATGGGCGCGGTGCTGATCCGATATTTCCGAAGATCGGCCACCAGAAATATGTTTATCTGGTCAACCAGTTGACGCATTGGCGTGATGGTTCCCGCGCGAATGATCCGAAGCAGATGATGGAAAAGATCGCCCAGAAACTGACAGACGATGACATTCATAATGCCGCGGCCTTTCTGTCGCAAGCAACCGATAGCACGCCGGGAGATGGGCTGGAAATTGAAAACCAGACAGTTTTGGCAAACGTTAAAATTATCAAGTAACATATAGTTGGACATTCTTGCACGTTCTCCCGCACCAGAATTTTTGGTGCGGGAGTTTTGATGGAGACTGGTCTGCTTTGATCAGTCTTTTTTGCTTTGTGGGCCGCTGAACACATACGGTTGCCCATGAGCTTCATGTTTAATCAAGATTGGTGATGATGAAATTAGGAGAAAAGATTCTTTTTTGGATTGTAGGGTTACTGGTTGTAATTACCGTGATTAACTTTACCGTATTGCAGAAAGCTAGCCATGACAGCGTTAAACCGTTGTACCCTATTCTGACACATTACGATTTTACCCCTGCAGGCTTGCGCGGTTACAGCATATATGAACACGACAATTGCTACGATTGTCACAAGGCGGTTGGCAGTGGCACCAGCATGGGCGTTACCCTGGACGGATTGGGCTCAAAACATGATTTGAATTATTTTTACAATTTCCTCAAGTATCCCGAAAAAACCTATGGCGCACAGACGATGGCGCACGGTGCGCCGCCAAAGGATGCGGCTTATGTGTCGTCTCTTCCTGACTCGGACCTGCATGACATGGCCGTATTCCTGTCCGAGCTAAAAGCTGATCAAGGATCCTCCACTGCCTACGAACCGCCCAAGGGCGAATCCAGTTTTATTGATACCATGCTTTATATGTGGACGCCGGATGGCTGGAGAAACAAATATCGGGATATTCGCGACTGGATGAAATCAAAATCACAAGAGGATAAGCATGACGCAAAGCAATGAACCAAGCGTTTCACAGAACAAAGAATTCAGCAGGTACATTCTGTTGTTTGTATATGCGTGCATAATCTACAGCCTCATCGGTTTTTCCTGGGGCGCAATTATGGGAGGTGTTCCCGTCTTCCGCCATTTTGTCGATTACAGCGCGCATGGCAGCCTGATTGTTTTGGCGCATGCCCACATCAATCTATTGGGCTGGGTTGAAATGGCGATATTCGCCGCTTTGTACTATGTGGTTCCCACTGTTTCACGCCGACCTATCTACAGCTTGCGCCTGGTAAAGGTCCATTTCTGGATGCATAACTTCGGATTGATCGGGATGGTGGTATTTTTCTTTTCTGCCGGGCTGGTTGGTGGTCTAAGTTCAGGCCCGGATACAGAAAAACTGGTCAGTCATTTGCTTGCTTTTGTCGGCCTATTTGGGACAGTGGTCTTGTCGGCAAATTTCATATGGGGTTATAACCTGTACAAAACCACGGTTGGGTGGCAGAAACAGGTATGAACAAGCGATGGCTTCTTTCTGCATGCTGCGCAATTGCGCTGAGCTTGCTGAATGGATGCGGCCAGCAGGGATTATCTGCAGGTTTCACGATAGGCCAGAAAGCGCCAAGCCTGGCGACCAAAACACTGGCTGATGTAGGCGGCGACTTCAGCAGGATCACGACCTATCGGCAACCAGATGCCCGGATGTATCAGTATTCGATAGACAAGGCCCTGTTAACCGGCAAACCGATTGTGCTGGAATTCGCGACTCCCGGACATTGCACTAATTGTGATGAACAACTCCAGATTCTCAAGGCCATTCTCGACAAATATCAGGGCCAAATGATATTTATACATATAGATCAATATGAGAATCCGCAAGCGTATACTGCATATGGAGTCATGGGCGATCCTTGGACATTCCTCATCGACAAGCATGGCATTGTGCGCTGGGAACGCGCGGGTGCAACGCTGTACGGAGAACTGGATCTAGCCATCCAGAAGCATTTATTACCGCATGGTCAGTCTTGATTTCTCAGCAAAATGAACAAATATGAATGCAAGGTATATGGCGGATAGAAACGAGGCCGGCACGATGCAGTTTGAACTGGTCAGGGATCGCAAGGGAATGATATGGGATTTACTACTTTATATTCCAACGGTCGTTGCGCTTGGTTCTATATCTGCCAGCTTTTGGTATGGCAATAACCATAATATGGGTTATTTGTTTTTTTTCCTGACCTGTTTCTTCTTTATTGCCGGATTTAACAGGGTATTTAAAACTCGTTTGATGCTTATGCCATCGGCACCGGTATCCCTTAATCTAAGCGAGCAATGCCTTGCACTGATACAAAGAAACGGTGCCCGGGTCGATTTGGTGAAAAGCCTCCGCTACTACCCGGATTATGCGGGCAAGTCCTTTGGTATCTCAGGTTTGGATGGCACAGGGAAACAGTTGCAGTTTGTTTTTCACCGTGGGCAGTTTGCAACCGCAGAACAATATAATGCCGCACAAGATATCCTGAAACGCCATAAAAGATAACGACAGGACTATTTTCGTCCGGAATATCGTCTTTGTATGACATCCCAAGTCATGTATCCGATAACCCCGGCGATAAGGATGCAAACCAACGCAATAATCTGATATTCCGACTGTGGGCTCACTAATCCGCCTATAAACATATGCACCGAATAGCCGCATACAAATAGCGCGCTGATTGCGACAACCACATATAACAATATCTCGCCCATAATCCAGCTGCCCCCGCTATTTCGTTATTGTTGAGTCCTTGATTTCAATAATAACTCCGCCCCGCTTCAAGGCGACCGTATCAACCTTGCCGTCGTTCATTAAAGCAAGATTACGAGAGAGCGAGTGATTTGCAGGATCTCGCGGATCGAATATCAAATATTTTACACCCTGCAACATCGCGAACAAGGCTTGTTCATCCTTGGCGGCAGGTGGCAATGCCAAGGTGTCACACCGGCATGCCAGCATGGTACGTGCTGGCCACTGGCTGGCTATTCTAATCGGCTTGTCAGGCGGGCTTTGTTTTTGCTGGTCATTTGTCGAATTTCCAATATTATCGACATATGCCTTGATCAAGCTGTCAGTTGGTGTGAGTTGGCCTGCCAACATGCTTTTGTAGTGTTCCTTATCAATGGTCATATATGTGGTGGAAATTATCACAAACAGTACCAAAACAACTCCGCGCTGTTGCCAAAATCCTCCTTTAAACTCTGTTTCCTTCTGCAACAGCAAGGGCATGCCCCAATACAAGATGGTCGTGAGTGCAAGCATACCAAGCGTTTGATCACCAGTCAGAATTCCTATAGCCAGTGCGAGCAGCAAAATACGCCCGAGGAAATCCGCCCATAATTTACTCGCTTGCTTCCAGACCACAAAGCATAGGATAACCAGAATTCCAAAACCACTGAACCAGCGGTTGGCAGCTATTTCCTTGCCTAACCCCGGCCCCATCAACGCAGCTGACAATCCTTTGACTGGATTGGAGAACCACGTTATGTGGCTCCACCCCATCGTCAACACCATGCCCAATAAAACAGTAAAAATGATGCCCACATAGTAATAATTTTGCTGTTTTTTGTTCAGTGGGTCCTTGTCCTTATACCATCGCCACAATAAAGCCAAAGGATATGCAAAGCCGGCAGGATGTAGGGTTATGCTCACCAGACACAACAACATTTGTGCGAAATACATCCCTCCGAATGCCTGGGGCGATTCGCGGTATTTGAGATCGGACCAGGCACCAAGCGCGAAAGTGAACAACAGATATGGGGCAACGGAAATAGTGTCGATTTGGCTAAATACCAATGGAGAGATCAGGAGCAATCCAGTGGCCAGCAGCGCACTTTCAGTTTCTCCACTGCGACGACGCCATGCGTGAATTGCCCATGCCGCGACCGCCATCACAAAGATGGTAAATATCTTTGCGGCCAACAAATTGCCTGTCCACAAAAAGCCTACCGGTGCTAAAAATACAGCACGAAAATCCGGAAAACCCAAAGTTACCACTGAACTGACCACACCATCCACAACCGACCAGGTCAGCAGCAATGCCTGTGCCGCACCCTCGTCAATGCCATAGTAGGACTTGTTCAACAATATCAAGCAAACAACACCCCAAAATAACAATGCAAGATAAGCCCAATATTTCTGCGGAATGCTTGATAACCGGTTTTTCATTTTAAATGAGTTCCTAATGGGAATAAATGCCAACTTTACAAAGGGGCGGTACATCCGTTACAAACACAAACGCCAAATAGTATTTATCTGCAACAATTGAGCAATTGGGCGATGGAAATTATGTCGATATTGGGGGCCGGAATGACCCGAGTTGAATACAAAGGGATAAAAGCGATAAATTTCAAGAAATATTAAAAACGATTCTATCAGGAAGTAAACTGTGACTGCAATATTATGTTCGAACATTGCATCAATGAACCAGGTTTAATTTGTTACACATTATGTGGTTGCATGCGGATGGGGATTCCGATAGACTTCCATATGAAGGTACGCAACGATTTGTTGAATGTTGAATGCCTGAAAAAATTTATATCAACTTGCGTAACCCAATGGAGGGATGTGCTATGCCAATCGAAATTCTAGTACCACTTACAATTTTTATTTTGGGCAATATTGTTGCAACAAGCCTGGCCGGTTTAGGAATCGAACGCATCATCCAAGCGGAAAAATCGTAGCAATAATCTGCGGTTTGCCATGAACGTATCGAAAGTGTCCGGCTCTAGTCGGGCATTTTCTTTTCTTGTTCAAAATGATAGTACTTTTTCCCGCCGTCATCGTTATTCTTCGGCTTAACCTCTTCCAAACTTCTTCAGTTATGTATTCTATCGTTCTATGAGACCCGATTCTCTGCACCGGCATCTGTTAAAATTTCTGCTGTTATCTGCCTTCTCATTTTTTATCGGTACGATTCATGGGATGCTGCAGGTCATGCCTCCAATTCGAGCATGGCTGGATTCGATTGGCAGTCCTTACGGCGGCCCTGGCCACATGATAGACCCGCTGGCCCATGCACATATGAATCTGGTGGGTGGGGTGGTATTGCTGGCAATGTGTGTTACGTTTTATCTGCTGCCAATTTTTTCAGGAAAGAAATTATATTCAATAAAGCTGGTTCAACATACATTTTGGTGGGTGAGCACCGGCGTCTACAGCTTTTACATCGTACTAATGACCTTTGGTATCTGGGAAGGATTGCTGTTGCACTCACATCCAGAAGAAGTTCGGGTCGTGCAACACTATTATGGAATTTCGGTGGCAATTGCGGGGACGATAATGGCCGTAGGATTTACTACTTTTTTGGCTAATGTCATTTTGACCATGGCTAGCTCTAACAAACTCGAACAAATTCCCGAGCAGAATTAACCCACCGCCAGCGTGACCGGGAACAGCAAAACTTTTTGTTCCGGTCCTTGCTGGATGCGTACCTGAACTACCCCTCTCTTATTCTCACCTATATCCACGGCGCGGCGGTACACGCCAATATACCCATCTTCAATTGCCTGATTCCACGGCTCTGAATCCATTCCGCGAAGCGATACAATTAAATCTCCGCCAGGCTTGCCATGCGGTCCGGTGATAATAACAACGATTTCGGACATGCCTGCAAGTGGTGGACTCGGGTGTGTCTGAATACGCACAACCCATTCCTTCCAGTGTTGCGCTGGAATAGCAGTCGCGGCGGCTCCATCACTGCATGCGGCCAGCCCGAAAGCCAGAAGACTAAGCAATATTCCCAGATATTTATATATTTTCATGGTTGAGCCGGATGCTTATCATAAATAAAACAATACTGATTCCTACTCTTGCTGATCGCCTTTGCTTTCATGCTTCCCTTCCCGGTCCGAATCGAGTCTTCCTGCCCTATCTGATCCGTACATGTTTACCATGTACCAGACGAATGCACCGGCAACCGCGATATACACGAGTGACCCCAAAAAACCGGGATCTTTGACCCAGTCGGACCATTTTACAACCACTCCGGGACGTAGTCCCCAAAAAGGAAAACTGAGGCCTACTCCAACCAACAGGACAATCACTACCACCGCCCAGAACCAATAGGGGACATTCACCTGCGACTCAGGAATCTTTTCCACCAACTCCCAATCTTCCATTCCGCGCTTTTCCAACCGTTCTTCGTCTGATGCGTACCCGAAATTATCCTGGCGGGGTTTGCCCCACTGCAGATTTTCATCCGTCAATTCGGATTTTTTATCATTCTGTTTCATTACAATATCTCCTATTCGACAAAAAGGTCGGCATCAAAGTGTCCTGTCCACCCGTCTGCAGAATGCGCCACCACGACAAAAGGATAAAGGCCATGTTTCAATTTAGGGAGTATCGAAAGGAATATCGATTTCCGTCCGACCGTCGTAAAATCGACCTTGCTTTTGCTCAGCGTGTACGCATTCTGCGGCAGGCCTTCAACCGCCAGTTGTAATTCAGCTGGGCGGTACCGTTTGCTTGCAATCTCGATACGGTATTCACGCGCAGATTGGTTCTGGTTTGTTGCCAAATAGCCTACTGCCAGGTGGTAAGGCTGGTACGACCAGACTCCCCAGGCAAACATGATGGTACCGAGCGCTGCAAATGGCAAAGTCCAGCCAAATCTCGACAATATTGAAATCGAATTATCGCGGAAAATTCTGGGTTTGCCCGATTCCCGCTGGCCCAGCTCAAACCGCAATAAGCCTATACTTCCTTTTTTATTTTTAAGACTGTTGCAGGCATCGATGCAATCGCCACAATTTATGCAGCTGTCGTAAATTTCTGTCTTGCGCGGGTCTAGTTTGATGAAGCAGGTTGTTACGCAGTAATTGCATTTTTCGCACTCATCCGCACGGCTGGTATCGTAAACAACATGCAATGTTTCCTTGGTTTTGAACGAGTGCTGCCAAACCTTGTATACGCATGCAAAACGGCACCAGAAATGCCGTAGTACCGAAATATCTAGGAGGATAATCATCACCCATACCGAATAGATCCAGTATAGCGATCCGGCCAATCTTGTATCAGGCCGAAACGTTATGAAAGACCACACCACGTCCGGCGGATAGAAATACAGCAATGGTACCAATGCAAATAACATCGAGGCAAACAGAAACGCGAGCCCGAGCAATGACCAGTTTAATGCCTTGTTTTTTCCAGCCGAGACCTTTGGGGCCATACCGCTCAGGCTGACTTCCGCCCGTTTGCCAAGCAGTTTATGGGTCATGTGGTTCGCCCATTCAGCCAGGGAATTCTGCGGGCATGCCCATCCGCAAAACACGGTTCCCGCTACCGAATACAGCACGACCAGACCACTTGCCAACATGATCCACAATCCGGATATTAAAAAGAAGTCGGACAGCCAGATTTGCCAACCCAACACTACAAATGCACCATTTTCCGGGTCAATACGAAACAGACCTGATACCGGGATAAGGACCAGCAACAGCAAAAACATGATCTGGACGGCCCGTCTTTTCCAGCGAAAATTGGGCACACCCTTTTTCGTCGCGGATCCGACTACCCGGATTGGGATACTTGAAAGTGCCTTGTTAATAACGGAGGACATGTGTACCTTTTCTAGCTGGTCCGGCTGCTTCAAACCTAGCGAGTTGCTCTCGCCTCTGCGTCCAACGGTGATGCCGCAAGCAAACGCAAACGGTAATGTTCTGCTGCCTCACTGTTTCCCAAAGCCTGCTCCAGATGCCAGAATGCACGCAATGCACCAGGAAAGTTCGGCGAAACTTTCAGGATTCTCTGCAATGCTTCGCGCTTGCTCAATCCGTGTTGGCTTGCCTCTGGCAACGATTCCAACATATTATCAGCTAGCTCGTCCGCTATCCAGTGATCTTGTGGATTGGCCTGATATGCCATCCAAATCAGTTTGCCCGCATTTTCGGGATCTCCCCGGATCGAGGCAACCCATGACCGAACGACAAGCTCGGTTGCAATGTACGCGCGCCCGAACTTCTCCCCGTCAGTTTTTTCCACACCCAATAGTTTCATGGAAGCATCAACGTCAGGACGTCGCTCCAGCAACCATTCCATCAAAGAGGGCAGATTCACTCCCCCGTTGTATCGCGCGCGCGGAAGACTGAATTCGATATATGGAACCCATTCATCCTGCACCGGCCCTCGGCTCTCGGGAATCGGCCCCCAATAACGCCCGAGCCATGTCCATGCCCCTTCTCCGCCTGTCGCCTGCCCCTGTTCCTGCACCGATAAACGATGCAGATTTGCGAGCAATGCCCCTGCCCCCAAAAATCGCTGGCGTGGTCCGACCATTGCCAGATGCATCCCATCCATGAATAACTGAGCATCAGGAAATACCTGTTTGAAACTGCGCAATACGACCCTGAGTGATTGGATGTCGAATTGATTTAGCGCCAGCCACTGTACAAATATCCCTCCGGGATTCAAGTGGTCTCGCGCTCTTTGGAATTGTTGTACTGACAATAATGAACCCATCCCGGCCAGATCCGGATGAAACAGGTCACCGATGATCACGTCATAATTGTTTCTGGAAGTGGTTAGAAAATGTCTTGCATCATCCCGTTTAGTCTGTGCCTTATCCATGACGTCCAGATTGACCGGCGCAAACCATGTCCGGGCGGCAATAATCGAACCCTGGGACAATTCCACCGCGGTCCGCTGCAAATCCGGGAACGGAATTGATCCCGCCATTGAAATTCCGGTCCCCAAACCCAGGAACAGTACGCTATGCGGTTCCGGATGGAGCAGCAGGGCAAGTCTTGCCTGATCCATTTGAATTTCAACCGCGCTCGGATCACTGGATGCATCCATACGCTGTAGATTGCTCAAGAGTACGCGCTGCCCATCCTGTTGCTGTACTACATGCGTCATCGAAATCGCATCTTCATAAAGATATAAATCCCGGCTATTTGCCTCGATTTGCGGAAGCAGCTCATGCACAGGCGGCATATTGCGTATATGCCAGGCAACCATCACCATGACTGCAAATGCCAGCCACACCCGTCGAGATTTGACCCATAACAAACCCAACGCAGTGAATGCAAGTCCGGCAACTGCCAGCGTCCCTGTGCTGCCTAATGACGGGATAAGCAACAAACAAGCGATAATTGCCCCAACCGCACCGCCGAGACAATTCGCGCCGTATAGCCATACCCCGCTCGCTTCAGCCCCGGCAAAACGGCCGGCCAATAAAGGCAGCCATGCGCCCAGGGACAGGGTTACCGGCAGCGTGAATATTGCCAGAATAAGTGCTTGCGTCCACGTAGCACCAAGGAAAGATTGGAATTGGCTGCGCTCAACCCATGCTGAAACGGCCGGTAGCAACCACAGGCTGACCAGAACCCCAGCGCCGGTAACAAACGGCAATAATATGGTTAGCCAGTACTTATGTACTCGCGGCAATAACAAGCTACCCAGCGCGATCCCAAGAAGGAATACCGCCAGAATCACCCCGAGCACATACTCGGTGCTGAGCATGATCATCCCGTACAGTCGTATCCAGCAGACTTCCAGCATGATGCTGCCGGCTCCGATCCCTGCATAAATGAGCAGCGCAGAGAAGGGGGGGCGTGCCTTTTTATTGCTTTGCTTGGTATCGACTTCAACATCACTGGCACGCATGTAATATGACAATGCAAAAGCTGCCATACCGACTGCCATTCCAAGCAGGGCGACAACCCTGACTGAAACACTCCAACCCAATGCCGACAAGCTCCATAGCGGAAACAAGGCACCAACAGCACCACCTACCGTATTCAGTCCGTATAGCTTGCCCAGGGATAAGGGAGTTCGTTGTACGGCTTTCAGCACCAAAGCAAAACTCATCCCCATTGCGAATGCCGGTATCACAAGCAAACACAAGGCTTCTGACCCCTGCAACAGATACCATTGCGGCAGTGTCAGACTGGCTGCGATGCCGTCCATCCATCCACTGATTGCCTGAATCAGGCCAGGCAACAACAGAGCATAAAGTGCGATTGCCATTTCAAGCAGAGCAAACCACGCCAACGGTTTGTTGGCCCGCTTTGCCCACTTCACCCCTGCCAGACTGCCCAAACCGAGCCCGATCATAAAGGCCGCAATTGTCAGCACCACTCCAAAAATGCTTACTCCGAATTGCATGGACAGCATTCGTGCCCACAAAACTTCATATGCCAGGCTGGTCAAACCCGACAGGCTGTAAAGAACAGCCACTGCCCACCACCATGATACCCAGCCTCGAATTACCCGATCAGGGCTGGATAATTGTAGGTTGGACATGAAAATTTATTTGTTGGCTATTGAACAGAGGACGAACAGATCATTCCGGGCGAAACCCGAATAGCACTGCCCCGTGATGAGTGATATGAAAATTGAAAGATGATTTACGCAGTCCAGACTGGGCGGTTAGATTGAACCCATAAGCCGGCTAGAATGGATAAAACCATACCAAACCGACAATCGCATGGGCAATTGCCAGTGTGATACTGAACGCAGCAAATACCATGTGCGGAACAAACACTGACTTGCCAAATACACCCATGGCGAGCCCCAACCCACCGGTTATAATCACCATCACTATAACCGCCACCCCCATCAAAAACATAATTTGCTGTTTTTCCTTGAGGGGTATTGCTTTTTCTCTTATATCGGTCCGGTTTTGCGCATTGAATTCCTGCAATATTATTGCGCCATTATTAGAAGATGGCGGGGATTCCTGCGCTGCTTGTGCAGGTAACGCAACCATGAAGGATAGTGATGCTGCCAATGTTATGCTGACATAGCGCAAAACAATCTTCCTGAATAACAACTTCGACATTTGCAGCATTGAACACCTACTTTATAGATAGTTTATGGGTTCGCGATCCGTCGTTTCGATTTTGGATTTTCGTATCGCGTTCTTCCAGGCCAAAACAGCCATGAGCACAAAGGGAGCAAAAACGCCCATCATCAAAAATAAGAATATGTACCATGGTGTTTCAATAGTAACGTGCAGATAGCGGTAGCTGTCGACCTGTGCATGGGCTGAAGAGGCTGCCACAGAACCTAACAGTATCAGGATAGTCCTCGCCCAAATGTTGTTCATCATATATCTCCGTATCGGTTATTTTTTCAAATCGGATGCACAGCGGAATCCGTAAAAGTCCGATGCGGAATTTGGCCAGGCATAATCCCGATGATAGGTTTCGGTGGAAAAAGGATCGCTCTTCCATGAACCTCCGCGCAACACCTTGTAATGTCGATTGACCCGGACCATATCTGATATTTTCATGGCTTGATCTTCTGCGCTCAGGACACGTGCAACCCTGCCCTGGAACACGTCTGATGAAGCATCCGTACCTTTATATGGAAGGAATTCAGAAGCGGTCCATTCGTCGACGTTCCCCGCCATGTCAAAAATGCCATACGGACTTACGCCGTTGGTATATTTCGTCACATCGCTAGCCGAAGCCACATTATAGTAAGTGTTCAACCGTTTGGGGTCCATAACATTGCCCCATGGCCAGCGTCTTCCGTCTGTTCCGCGCGCTGCCTTTTCCCACTCCGCTTCGGTAGGCAGACGCTTGCCGGCCCATTTTGCATACGCCTCCGCGTCGTACCAATTCACCATGGTTACCGGGTACAGCAATGTGCCCTGTGGAATTTTTCCATTTTTCCAATCCAGAGGGGGGCGGTGTCCGGTCGCAGCGATAAATCGAGCGTATTGCGCTCTAGTCACCAGATATTTGTCCATTCGATATGCTTTTAAATAGACAGAATGTTCCGGATGAGAAGATGCGTCTGCATTCTTTAAATTCGATCCCATCAGAAAACTTCCTGCAGGAATTTCTTCCATGCTATCCAGCTGTTTCCACAGTGCTTTGGTTAACAGCGCATCAGCCTCGGAAACAGTATATCCTTCCGCCTGGTTTATCCGTTTTTCATTCTCTTCGTGAAGTACGATATCCTCACCCGCTGCACGAATATGGCTTGCCTCATTTCTCAGATCGTAAGTTGCCAAAGCACGCATTTCGCCCATGCGCATCGACCCCAATCTGGACACATGCAAACTACCCAAAATAACCACTAATGAAATACATGTGATCAGGGTGGCCGAAAAATACCGCTTTCTACGTAATTGTTCTTCCGGGCTCGGTACATCTGGTTTTCTGGACATCTTGCGCATTACGATTCCCTTGCCGCGACTGTTTGTTCCTTAGTGCCAGTCCTAGATCGGCCATACACACTCTTTTTCATTACCTCTCCTACCACTCCACCCATTGCAGCTGATTCAACTGCAAGAACCACATAAAGACACCACCATCCTATCGGGTTCAAATTGCTCCCCTGGGGCGTGCCCGACACGTAATAAATTTCGGCATAACTTAGGCATCGCACAATTATAGGGGGGAAATAGCACAACCATTTACCGCCCAGACCGTAAATCCAGGAAACAGTGTAGCCAACCAAAAATGGCACAAAGAATACGTCCAATATCCAGGCAAAACTGAATGTCGACAATCCTGAAAAAAGCTCTATCCTGACTCCAAGCAGCCTGTCCCCGAAATGGATCATCGACATGCCGATCATCAATGCTACTAAACCCCTGAGAAGACGGTTGTTCATTTAGGATATTCCTTGCCGGTCAATTTCTCATATTCAAGTTTTTTGGTTTGTTCAAGATACCAATCCTTAACCTTCAAACTGGCAAGATATTGCGCCAGGATATGGCGGTCGCCTTCCGGCATGCTTTGGTAGGATGGCATCTTCCACTTCCTTTTCAGGCGGGTGGGCAATACAGCCTGCGGATTGGGGGAGGAAAGATAATCGTACAACCATGTTTCGCTGCGTATCGAACCGATACCATCCAGCATCGGAGCGGGAACAGTTTCCATAATATCTTTCATGGTCCACAACGAATGGCAGAGTGAACAGCCATTTTGATTATATATTTCCATACCCTTTACCGACACGTCGTGCGTCGCGGTGGTGTAAAACGGAATATCACGATCATGTTTCCCGACAACGTGAATCATTGAGTGTATGACACCTGCGATGATAACCACGGCTATCAATGCCAGGATTGCTTTTTCTCCGCGTCTCATACCCCCAGCTTATGCCTCTCCAAGTCTTCGGCCAGATGGCGTTTTCGGCTTTCAACCTGCTTATCGATGACCGAGCGGCTTTTTGCAAATTCTTCAGGCGTCATCTTGTCCTGGTCCCTCTCGTCAAATATCACATACTTGATATCTTCATCAAACTGCTCGTTTTGTGCGCCCCAGCGTATCCAGTAAAGTACTGCAACGATAATCATCGCACCAATGATTAGCCACAGATATATTGACCAACCGTCCGGAAGCGTTTCGAAAAAAGTAGCCATAATCGTATTTTCCCATGTTAAAGATTCAAAAAAGGACGCCGCCCAACATCTGCATCGCGGCGATTATTACCGCTACCACCACACCGAGAATAATTACGAGGAATAACATGCGCTCCCCCATCCTTATTTTCTTTGGGCGATTTTTACTGAATAACAATGCAATGATAATACCGGAAAAAAGAATAATCCCGATCATCAGGAATGCGAAAATCCATTCGCTGAAGCGTTGGCTGCGCATACCCTCGATGCTGAGGTCTAGCCCGGGCGAAACTTGAGGGTAAATTTGTGAAACATGCAACTGAATAGAGTTGATAGCGGAGATGAGAATCGTAGGCTCCTAGCGCAATTGCGTATTACTTGAAAAATGAAAAATGCCACGCCTTATATTTATTCGGCGGGGCATTTCCTATATTTACTAATTAAACCTGTCAACCTGACCTTAGCTGATCCAAATATATATGCAATTATCCTGCAATCACTTCTTTCCATTACGACGATCGATAAAAAGAGCATATAAAATCGGAAGCAGAAAAGCTAATGCAATAACACCAGAAATTGCAACCGGTCCATTATCAAAATCAATCATTCAAATTCTCCTCAAGATTAATGTACAACGACCGGACTGGCCCGATTCAAGTTGCCAGTCCGTGTCCGCTAAACCAGAATCAGTGATTATGCCGTGGCTGCCAGGTCGACGGGGGCAATCTCTTAATCAATATTGTTACCCCGATAAAGAAATAGCTCAGGTAAAAGATGTCAATCAGGTAACCCTTATCCCACCATGGCTGCTGGCGTATAATCGAGCCATCCGCTCTTCTGTTACCCTCAAAATTTGCCAGCACTACATGGTCACCGACAACTTGATAGTCAGCCATGTGCACACCCTTGGTATTCTCCAACGCCTCGATCTCCGGCTTCATAATACGCAAATCATCCATCGTTACAGGATGACGGTCCAGCATCCCCTGATGAGGACTACCGGCATTCTGCTTCATTATTTCAGCCAATTGCGCAGCATCGCCTTTCAGGGCAAGCACGGAGGGTGAGCTCATCGATTTCACATAACCTTCATAGATTACAGCATTCGGACGCTGGCCCCACAAAGGAAAAGTAACCGCAAATGCCGTGATGACGGTGAGTACAACCAGCAACACGATGGGCACGGGCAAACGATTGTTATCCTCCGTTATTCCACCCAGATTTTCCTTCTCCCACAATACCTTATCTGCCTCATTGGCGGTTGGGGTACACAACGTCCGCAGCGGCTTATCAAAATTCCAAGACCATGATGACATATCCTATCCTCCTGTTATTTCAAGCTCAATATAAAATCAATCAGTCCCCGAATATCGGAATTGCTGGCGTAACTTGGAACGTCAGGAGGCGAGACACGTTTACCTTCACGATACTCGTTATATTCCTTTCTCCACTCCGCGTAATTGATCTTTTTTCCATCCGCATCGTACTTGCCCCACAAATAGTCAAAACGCGGCATGATTGAGTGCGGCTGAACCAAGCGAGGATTAAAGAAGTGCATCATCATCCACTCCTTGGAGGAGTTGCGTGACCCCACGTGCAACAGGTCCGGACCCTTGCGATCCGATCCAAATGCGGTCGGAGACTCTCCGTTGAAATCGCCCAGCATTGGCGGTGCACCAAACACTTGCCAATCCTGCGTTTCCTCTGGCAACAGCGTATGGCACCACCAGCAACCCTCGCGAATGAAAAAGGTTTTACCCTTGCCCGCCATTGAAACATCCGAATCTTTGGCCACCCGCATCACGTCTGCAGGCGTCCAACCTTTAGTCGCGGTCAGATCATCAATGTAACTGTACTGCTTGTCTTGGTACATCCCTTTGGCCAGGGTGAAAACTGCACCGACATCTTTCTTGGCATCATTTACGCGCCCCTCCTGCACGCTCAATTCTTTAATCCCTTCACCCAAAATCTTTGGATGATCAACCCCATTCGGCAATGAAGTTCCCTTCTCGTAAACATACACCTGCATCCCGCCGTTGATGGGCTGATTCGTCAATGGATCAACCTTTAGCGAAACGCTCAGTGGCTTGTTTTTTCCTTGCATCCACGGATCATCAAGATTGAAGCCCGACTCGTGGCCTATCGCCAATTGCTTGGTAAGAGCAATATCCGTTGAGGATACTGACGCAATATTTATGCTTGGAAAAAACAAGGTAATTGTCATCGATCCGCCCAGCGCCAAGCCGAACAGCCTCGATCCTATTTTATACTCCCTAAATCCAGCCATGCTTGATCTCCCTAAATTTTTCTCGGCTCAATATTAGCGTTCGTATGCCAACTCATGAGGCAAACGACCTTGCGGTACGACAGTCCCTTTGCGGGCAGTCATCCACATGTTGTATAGCCACAGTATGTTGCCAGAAAATACCATGCTACCGCCCAGCCAACGCGCAATCATATAAGGATGTTCGGCAATGACCACATCAATATATGGAACCTCATATATCTTCCCCGCTCCTTGAATCAAGCCGGCTATCGTCATGGAGACCCAGTAAACAGTAAAGCCGATCAGCAGCAGCCAAAAGTGCATGTTAGCCAAGGTGATGGAATACAACTTACGCCTCATGATTGTCTGCATACCGTAATAAACAGCCGCCACTTCCAGGAAGGTCGAGAATCCTAGCAACGCAAGATGCGCATGAGCAACAATCCAGCCCGTTCCATGTATGTACCAGTTGATCGCACGGGTTTGCTG
Organism: Gallionella sp.; assembly: GCA_035529955.1. GTDB lineage: Bacteria > Pseudomonadota > Gammaproteobacteria > Burkholderiales > Gallionellaceae > Gallionella. The sequence continues at coordinate 14,290 of DATKVR010000015.1, read as the reverse complement.
GAACCCGCCTTGCATATTCAACGGGATTGCCATCAAGCAACCGGTTACCGTGAAACGCACCTCGATATTTTCGACGAACATGTACCACTTTCCCTGCATCGTGAGCATGATATTCGACACGAACGCAATCGCCGGGACGAGAATCAGTACACCCTCGACGGACGCAAACGATTTCAACCATTCAGGCAACGGTGCAGACATCAAGTGATGTGCCGCCGGAGTCGAGTAAAACACCACCACCGACCAGAAGTGCAAATGGCCGATACGGTGCGAATACAACGGATTACCCGTCACTTTTGGAATGGTGTAATACGCGATTGCCGCGGCAACCGGGGTTATCCACAAACCAAGCACATTATGCGCAAACCACCATGTCAAGTAAGCCTCGGTCAAGCCGGTCAAATGAAAGAACTCCGGCAAATTACCGATCAGAAACACGATAATCACCATAAAAGTTGCTGCCGCAAAAAACCAGTTTGTCGTATATATCCCCTGGGTACGACGATTTATGATCGTCATCCAGACGTTCACACCGAGCGGGATGAACACACAGGAAGCCAGATACAAGTCGATCGGCCACGGGAAGTCGGAATACTCGCGACCCGAGGTAATGCCCATCCACAGAGCAGTTAGACCCAGAACAAGCCCAGTATTCCACAGGAAGCAATTCCACAGCCCCAGCTTTTCAGACCACAGTTTATTGTTCCCCAGCGCCGGCGTGATGTACATCATGGCCATGGCAAAAGCCATCGAAATCCAGCCAAAGATAACCGCCATCACGTGAACCTGGCGCATATGGCCGAAAGAAAAATATGCGTTGCCTGTCACAAAATCGGGAAACGCGAGCTTTGCCGCATTAAACGAACCCAACCCGGTACCAATAACGAACCAAAGTATGGCAGAAAACCCGAAGAATATCGCCGCAGAACCCGACGGTATGTCCTCGTTCTTGGCAAATAGATATTTAAGCATGTATTACCCCTCCCTCAAATCGAATGAACACACTAGTGATGATTGGCTTCATTTTTTCTCTCATGTGGAACAATGATGTACCACGATAGCAACATACTCGAGAACGCCAACAGCACTCCAAGTGATCCCGCAATTAAAGCCATAACAACTTCCCCTTTAAAGAATAATAAATGTCAAGCCAACAAGCCAAACGGAACAGCACGTTATCCAGCCGCCTGCTCTAATTTATCATGACGAGTCAACCCCACCACCAAAATCACCACAAATGCAAAACCAAATATCAACATAGCCCAATCTATAAACCCGGTAAATGTCGAAGGGTTATAGGCCGTCAAACCCGGACCGCCCCATGTAGCAAAGCCGCCGCGTCCCAACAAGCACATCAAAGTTGCTCCAAATACGCTGCCATTCCCCATACCAGTCAACATCCCGCCTATGACGATAGTCCAGAAAGACCGAGATGTAATCGACTTTGTAGCCATGTGAAACCCCCTTTAAAGTTAATTATAATTAACACTTCACTGCGATCCCGATAAAAATCCTATGAGAATCATATAACTAGGCGCCCCAAGCGCCGCCCAAATGAAAACTTAACATGAATTGTCCCATACACGGCGTAACATAACCGCAAACACGCTTACGCGCACTGATATGGATCAACCAAACTAGATTTAATTGCAGGCCGCACACACAATAGAAATGCTTGGGTATCGGATGCCCAAATACTTATCCGCGGGCAATATTATCGAGACGCTCGAGATCCAGAAGTTGCACTTGCCGCCGTTCAGTGGCCAGCAAACCTTCGTTCTGAAAACGGGTAAACACGCGGGAAACCGTTTCTTCGGTGATACCAAGATAATTGCCAATGTCACTGCGCGACATACTCAGATTGAATTCGCTGGGAGAGTAGTTACGCCTCCGGAAGCGCTGTGAAATACTCAGCAGGAAGGTTGCCAATCGCTCGTCAGCGCTTTTTTTTCCCAGCAAAAGCATCAGTTCCTGGTTATCGAGAATTTCCCGGCTCAAAATCTTTAGCATTTGCTGACGGACTGAGGGGATTTCCTTGCTGTAAAATTCGATCACCTCTATGGGAACCTCGCAAACCATCGTGGTTTCCAGCGCCATCGCCTCGGTAGTGAAGTAACGGTTCGATATTGCACCCAACCCGAGTAATTCTCCGGCAATATGAAAGCCTGTAATCTGCATGCGGCCATTTTTTGTCAGCACGTAAGTCTTTACCGAACCACTGCGGACAGCGTAGATGGTGCGAACCGGTTCGTCTGTCCTGAAGAGCAAATCTCCGCGCTCGAACATTCTCCGGTTTCTAACTATCGTTTCAGGCAAACGCAAATCCACCTCGGAACCGTTCACCTCGCTGCACAAACCATGGATTCCACAATCTTTGCATGCGATCGGAGAACAGGAATCGTTGTCTGCAGCGGGCGCAAAAACTGATTCAGTTGGCATAATTCGTAATATTGCCGTCATATTTTCCCCCGCCTAAAAGCACAGTGTCATGCGCTATTGCAGTATTAGCTATTGCAGTATTACCAGACCATCGGTTAATCAGAAGCAAAGCAGTTTAACATTAACCCAAAACCCTGCCTATAGCAATTCCGCATAGCTTTGGAATAATTGACTTTTCCAGGTGAATCTTAATTTTTCGCGCACCTGCGAATCAAGTTCTGTTTAGAATTGCGAACTGCTGTAGCGACCCGCGCAATCATGGCATGACGCCGAGTTCATGACCGCCACACACATTCATGCGCACACTCGCGGAGTGTTCGCAGGGTCCCGTGGACTTGGCCACGCTTCAGCTGGCACATAATAGTATTGAACTGAAATGAAGTGAATGAATTGAGTGTTACAAGATATACCGCAGCATTTGAGACTGAAACAAGTTAGCAAGAGTGGCTAAGGCCACGGCGAAATTGCAAAGCAAACGGGAATATCTGACAAGCGCTCCGTTGCGCCAGTCCAGTGCGGTGAAGCTCATAATGAGCCCAGGGCAAAGCAATTACCTATCATTATACTCAGGTAATGAGAACGCATTTATTCGGAAATGTGACAAGCAAGTGGCGCGGCATCGAATTAACGTCTTGCTATATATGGGGTGATGATGATGCCATATTTTTTAAATATGGCCGATTATTGTGACTTTTCTCACAGACATCACGTTAAGAAAAATATATTCTTAATATTGGTATTGTTTGTATATTTCTTCAGTCAACCCTGAAATAAGGAAACCGAAATTGCTTGGCTTGACTTAATATTAGTATTTGCTAATATTAAAAATATTCAATAGGTTCACTTTCCCGAGATTGACCATGCCCGATAAAACGAAACGCGCGCATTTGTGGCAGGAGATCACCCTTACCCTCGCAATAAAGGTCATCGTGCTGTTCGCCATATGGGCAGTCTGGTTTTCTTCCCCCGAGGATGCCGGCATCGATGCCCAGAAAGTCGCTTCAAAGATATTCTCTCAGCAACTTCAGAAGGAGCCTGCAAATGATGCCGTCCACGGAACTCGTTGATATATCCAGGCTGCAATTCGCCGCCACTGCGCTGTACCACTTTCTTTTCGTTCCGCTTACCCTCGGGCTTTCTTTCCTGTTAGTCATCATGGAGTCGGTGTATGTGATGACCGGCAAGGAGGTATACAAGGACATGACCCGATTTTGGGGCAAGTTGTTCGGCATCAACTTCGCGCTCGGCGTGACCACCGGATTAACCATGGAATTCCAGTTCGGCACGAACTGGGCGTATTACTCGCATTATGTTGGCGATATCTTCGGCGCGCCGCTCGCGATCGAAGGGCTAATGGCTTTCTTTCTTGAATCCACCTTCGTCGGACTGTTCTTTTTCGGCTGGGACAAGTTGTCCAAACAGAAGCATCTGATGGTCACCTTTCTGGTGGCAGTGGGCTCCAACCTGTCGGCGCTGTGGATATTGATCGCAAACGGCTGGATGCAGAACCCGGTCGGGGCCGCATTCAATTATCACACCATGCGCATGGAAATGACCAGTTTCACCCAGCTGTTGTTCAATCCGGTAGCGCAGGTCAAGTTCGTGCACACCGTTTCGGCGGGCTACGTGACCGCCTCGATGTTCGTGCTGGGCATCAGCGCTTATTACTTGCTTATCGGACGGGACAAGGCATTTGCGATGAGATCAATCGCTGTCGCCGCGGGCTTCGGCCTTGCCTCCGCGCTGTCCGTGATCGTGCTGGGAGATGCGTCCGGTTACTCGGTGGGCGAAGTACAGCGCGTCAAGCTGGCCACCATCGAGGCTGAATGGCATACCGAAAAGGCGCCCGCTGCCTTTACTGCATTCGGCTTCCCTGACGAGGCCACCCAGCGCACCGATTACGCGATCAAAATACCGTATCTGCTTGGTCTGATCGCAACCCGTTCGACCGACGAACAGGTCACCGGCATCAGCGAATTGCGCGATGAAAACGAGGCGAAGATCAGGGATGGCATGATCGCGTACTCGGCACTCGAAAAACTGCGCAGCGGGGATACCAGCGACCAGACCAAAGCGCTCTTCGAAGCACACAAGGAAAATCTGGGTTATGGCCTGCTGCTCAAGAAATATGCACCGAACGTGACCGACGCCAGTGAAGCACAGATCAAGATGGCCGCGCGCGACACCATCCCTCACGTGGCCCCAATGTTCTGGACATTCAGGTTCATGGTTGCCGCCGGATTCATGATTCTGTTTATCTTTGCCGCCAGCTTTTACTATGTCGCAAAACGCACCATCGCAGAAAAGAAATGGCTGCTGAGGCTCGCGCTGTACTGCATTCCTTTGCCGTGGATCGCCGCAGAAATGGGCTGGATCGTCGCCGAATACGGCCGGCAACCGTGGACCATCAGCGGCATCCTGCCGACCAGTTTGAGCACATCCAATCTCAATCCCTCCAGCGTGTATTTCAGTCTCGCCGGTTTCATCGGTTTCTACACCCTGCTGCTGGTGGCTGAGATGTACCTGATGTTCAAATATGCGCGCCTCGGCCCGCAGAGCCTGCATACTGGCCAATACGGCAACGCATAAGGAGAACATCATGATATTCGACTATGAAACACTGAAACTGATCTGGTGGCTGTTCGTCGGCGTGCTGCTGGTGGGCTTTGCTATTACCGACGGGTTCGATTTGGGTATCGGGGCGCTGCTGCCCTTCATCGGCAAAAACGATGACGAACGCCGCGTCATCATCAACTCGGTGGGCGCCACCTGGGAAGGCAACCAGGTCTGGTTCGTCACCGCCGGCGGTGCGATCTTTGCCGCCTGGCCCATTGTTTACGCGACCGCATTTTCCGGCTTCTACATCGCATTGATGCTGACGCTGTTCGCGCTGTTCTTCCGGCCGGTGGGTTTCGACTACCGCAGCAAGGTGGCGGACCCGCGCTGGAGATCTGCCTGGGACTGGGGGCTGTTTGCCGGCGGATTCGTACCGGCACTGATCTTCGGTGTCGCCTTCGGCAACCTGCTGCAAGGCGTACCGTTCAGTTTCGATGAGTTCATGCGGGTGACCTACACCGGCAGCTTCTGGCAATTGCTCAATCCGTTCGGCCTGCTCGCCGGGGTGGTCAGCCTGTCGATGTTGCTGATGCACGGATCAATCTACCTGCAGATCAAAACTGAAGGCGTGATCGCGGAACGCGCACGTCGCGCAACCAAAATCAGCGGCACCGTGTTTATTCTGGCCTTTATCGGCGCGGGAATCTGGATCATGAACGGGATCGACGGTTACCACATCGTGTCGATGTTGTCCGCCAATGTCGAGTCGACGCCGCTCGACAAGACCGTCGAAAAGGTCGCCGGTGCCTGGCTAAACAATTATCACAGCCATCCGCTGTTGTGGCTGGCACCCATTCTGGGTATCGCCGGCGCGGTATTGGCGATTGCTGCATCCAGCGCAAAAAAAACCATCGCGGCTTTCATCGCGAGTTCCACCATGCTTATCGGGGTGATTTTCACCGCAGGCATCGCGATGTTTCCCTTCATCATGCCGTCGAGCTCGGATCCGCGCAGCAGTCTGACGGTTTGGGATGTAGTTTCGAGTCACAAGACGCTGCAAATCATGTTCTGGGTGGTGATCGTATTTCTGCCCCTCATTCTGTTCTACACCTCATGGGTATACAGTGTGTTGCGCGGAAAAATCACGGTCGAAACGATTCGCGCCAACGACCATAACAGCTACTGAAAGGAAAAATCATGTGGTACTTTGCCTGGATGCTTGGAGTTGGACTGGCGATGGCTTTCGGCATCATCAATGTGATGTGGCTGGAAGCGGAATATTTCAACGACATTGAGATCGGGAAAAAGAAAGAATGACCGATAAGCCCCGGATTATTGTGTCCGGTTGAATGCGTATGAAGGTAGCGCAAAAGATATCCGCGACGTTGCGCCCGGTGTGCCAAACAGGCTCAGCTTGCGCAATCCCCCAAACCCTGCGAATTTCGCAGCATTAGGGTCCACATAAGGCAGCCGGCTGGCTTGATCAACTCGCGCTCCGGGTTGCGGCTGTTCAGCCGCCCTGGCGGAAATCCGGGTAAAGCAGCATACCGCCGTCGACCGGGATGGTGATGCCGGTAATGTAGCTGGCCAGATCGCTGCACAGGAAGGCGATCGCATGACCAACCTCATCCGGCTCACCGACCCGTCCCATGGGAATTTTATCGTCGAGATCGGCCAGCCCTTTCGGGTCCTGCCATACATTGGCATTGATCGGCGTCTTGATAGCACCGGGCGCGATTGCGATGACCCGGATGCCCGATAGCGCCACTTCCTGGGCCAGCGTTTTGCTGAACATGCTCAGACCCGCCTTCGAGCTGGTATAGGCGCTGTAGCCGGCCCAGGGAATGAACTCGTGGACCGAGCTGGTGTTGATGATCACGCCACGACCCTGCTTGCCCATCCTTTCCACCGCCTCGCGTGCACAGTAGTACGGACCAAACAGGTCAGTCTCGACCACCTGGCGCCAGGCCGCGATATCGCTGTCCGCGCATAGCGCGCGTGAGCCATCCGTGCCGGCATTGTTCACCAGGATATCCAGGCCACCAAGCTCCTGGTCCACCTGCCGAAACAGCGCACCCACTTCCTCATTACTTGAGATGTTATTCAGCCGGAAAGTGTATGCCTTTACGCCGTATGATCTGATCACCGTCGCCACCTTGCCCGCGGCATCGGGTTTGAAACGGTAGGTAATCGCGACATCGGCGCCTGCTTGGGCAAGGGATTTTGCCGTCGCTGCGCCCAGACCCGAATCCCCGCCGGTGATCAGCGCCTTGCGGCCCTTGAGTTCGATTGCAATCACATTGCTCTCCTATTTTTGCCCGGTTAGTTGTACTTCGTAATCCCGGCCTTCCCATGATTTCTGTTCCAGCCAGTAAAAGGTAAATTGGATCGTGTCCCCCGCTTGAAGCGCGGCAAGGGGGAGCTCGGCAATGTATACGCCGAGCCCGGTATCCCGGGTGTCACTATCGAGAACATCATTCCAGCCGTTGCTACCCCAATGCACGCGAGCCGGCGCCCTGAGCGCAATGGTGAATTGATTGCCCGCCCGGACATAGCTCGGACGATATTGCGGACCCCAGATATCATGTGAAATCTCGGGGCACTTTCCCTGATAACGGTTCCAGGTTGCCACCGGCCGATCCACCGGGTAACCCAGTGCGCGGCTGTAACACAGCTTGATGAACTCGCCATGCGCCCAGACCAGTGGCATCGCCGATCCGCTCGGCTTGCCCGGTTCCAGATGATGTTCGGGTATGGGTTCCCAATCCCAGACCTGCTCCGGAATCAGGCCTGCCGGACCGGTCATGGCCGCCATGGCCTGCAGATAGGGAAGCGGATCTTCTCCTGCCAGCAGCGCGCAGTGGCCACGTTCACCGGTCAGCAGCGGCCAGCCTCGCCCGCGCCCGCTTCCATCGAAGGCGCTGCCGTCATTGTGTTCTCCGTAACCATCGCCGTTGTAGCGATGCCAGACCGGTCCGTTGGGAGTATCCGTCCTGAGCAGCTGGTCGACGACCTTCAGGCTGTCGAGAATGACCGGATCGTCCGCTCGGCGCAGCCCGTAGCGGACCAGTTGCAGAAAGTCCGTCCCGATCTGTTCATCGGCGGGCAAATCCGGATCGCTGGCGCGGTTCTTGATCAGGATATGCTCTGACTGGGCACCATCCTGCACCAGTGCATCCGCAGGCGCGGTGCGTATGTAATATCCTGCCACCCCGACACGCCTTGCCAGCGGCGTGTCCTTCACCACCGTCCAGTCATCCAGCCTGGCATTCCAGTTGTCCGCCAGCAGCAGCGCAAACCGTTGCGCTTCCCCGTCCAGAAAAGAGCTGCCCTCGACCAGCGCCGCGATCGCGATTGCGAGCGTGAAAGTATTGACACCGGGGTCTTCCTCCCAACGGTCCTGCCCGGTGGACGGCCCCTCGCGGGCAATGAAGGTCAGCGCGCGCCGCACCATGTCGGTGACCGGGATGCCGTTCAGCTCGCCCTGCTCGCGCAGCGCGGAGGCCAACAGAACCGGAAAGGCGGCTTCGTCCAGTTGTATGCCCTGCCAGAATGGGGCACCGCCCAGCCACTGGTTCTGCAACCAGTGCCCGTCTTCCTGCTGTGTGGCCATCAGGTAACGCAGCACGTCGCGGGCATCATCAAACGCTCCCATCGCCACCAGCGCACCCGCTGTTTCCACCAGATCGCGGCACCACACCAGGTGATAGCCGCCGCGGCTCTCGCTGCTCTCTCCCCACGGTATGGCAAGGCTGGCCACCGCGGCGCCGGTATAGGTCCGGTCCTGATGCACCTTGAGCACCATGCCGGAAAGCGCAAGCATCTCACGCAGATTGCCGGGCAATTTGGGAAACTTGCATCCCTCCATCCATGATTCCCAGACCCGGCATTGCCTATCCCAGACCGTCGAAAAATCCTCCATCAGGTTCGATACCGCAAGTGTGGCCGCCGCTCCCTGGCTGGTCCCGATGCCGAGTGCGAGCGTGGCCTGATGTGCCGGCAGTTCGCCCATCAGTGAAACCGCACCCGGTCCGGCGCTGTCGTATTGCCAGGTCATGCGCCCGTGCCGGTCGAAATCCTGCCATCCGTCGCTTACCCCGAAACTGCCTGCGGAACAACGCTGCCAGGCATCGGAGCCATCTTCTGTGGCCGCCACCAGTGCCAGCCCGAACGGGCCCTGCTCCGCCCCCAGCATGGTACGGCCGTTGTGCTTGCCGACAGCAGCCTGGTTGTTATTCGCATCCCCACCCAGGCGTGCCGAAAGCAATGCATAGGGGCGCAGGCCCTCATCACCCTCCAGCCGATAGCGCAGCAATAGCGTATCGCTGTGTTGCGAAGGACAGATTTGCAGCGTGAAGGTAAAGCGCGGGTGGCGATGCACAATGGTGACGGCGGGTATGCCGGGCTTGGGCAGGCTCACTTCGTAGTTTCCGTGGCGGCGCAGCTCGACCCAGAATCCCCCGTCGTCCGCGATGATGAATCCCAGATCCTTGATCTGCGGGATGTCGATGCGCGGATAGTAAACTTCCGTGATGATGCCTTCTGCGACCGTAAACCAGAGCCGAGAAGATCCAAGGCTGGTCCCCACCATGTCCTTGGCGGCGCGGGCCCAGGTGGGATGCGAATATACTGCCTGAGGTGCTTTCATCTAGGCCTTCTTGTTGATTGTTATATTAAACAGACCGGGGTCGGGCCGATTGGTTCATAACTTTCACGATACCGGCAAAGACCCTGGCCTCAAGATCGAAATACGCCGTAGCGGTCATGCTCGAAATGGTGGAGCTTGGCCGCAATGATTGCCGAACCATGCCATCCGGCCATTCGGTATGCGGCCACCCCCAGCAACGTGCCCAATAATGGACCCAGCCAGTACACCCACCAGGCATGCCAATCCCCGGAGACCAGTGCCGGCCCGAAACTTCGTGCCGGGTTAGTGCTGGTGCCGGAAACATTCGCCTCGGCGAAAACCATGACCGCATACAGGAACGGGAAAAGTGCCGGCGTAAAATTTCGCAGGCGCCGGTGTTGCAGGAAGAACAACAATCCAAAGATCAGTGCAAAAGTGGTCACAATCTCCCCCAGTACTGCCCAGCCAGCGCCATATGCCGCACCGGGCAGCGTCGCGCCAAAGGCGATGCTGCGCCCCATCGCCCCCCACGCCAGCAGCGGCACCGCACCGATTGCCGCACCGGCGAGCTGAGCGAGCAGGTAACCCGGCACATAACGGGCTTCCAGTTTGCCTATCAGCCAGAATGCCAGGGTGACGGCGGGGTTGATATGCGCGCCGCTCTCCTTGCCGAGCGGTGACAGTGCGATCAATGCACCGGTCGTGCCGAACAGGAAACCGGTGATCAGCCGCCGCCAGCCTGCGTCCGGAATGAACTGGACCACCGGGCTGCCCTGGCCGAAAGCCAGAATCACGATCGACAGCCCCACCGCAATGAGCAGCGCGGTGCCGATCAATTCTGCACCGTATAGCATCCAGGGGATGGGACGATCACGTGTTTTCATTTAGCATGTTCCTGTTTGGCTGACGATACGTTAGAGATTGCATTCATCACGAAAGATTCAAACCGGCGGCATCCGTTTTGCAATATGCATGGGATGATCAATACGCCATTGCCTGTTGCATGGGACAATGCGCGGCATGGAAACAATACACCTTGGCAATAACAGGGACCCGGTCATCTCATGCTCAAATTGCAAAGCCTGCTGTTGCAGGCTGGAGGTCATGCTGATGGGCGATGATGAGAACGTTCCGGCTGAATTGACCGTCCAGGACCAATGGGACGGATGGGTGATGCGCCGCCTTGACGATGGCTGGTGTGCGGCATTGGACCGGCACACGATGAAGTGCACGATCTACCAGCAACGGCCGATCATATGCCGTGACTACCAGACAGGTGAAAGCGATTGCCTGGACCAGCGCGCGCAGTTTGCCGTTACTGCGACAGGCTGAAAACGGATATCCCCAAATTCTGCATTCAACTGGAGCCTGTTCCTTGCCATCCCTGGATATTTGCTTTGCTCGACGGCACGATGCGGGAATGAAACGCCAACATTCCACAAGTGGCCGCATGAAAGCCCGGCGCTGGATGACGTGCGGGGTGCCATGCGAATCCGGACTTGTGAGTGGTTGCGTAAAGACGATAAGCGGATGGAAACGGGTCTAAATCCGGCCAGTCTGGTTATCGCTACGGTCCACCATAGCCTGCCGAATTTCACAAACGGCCACACATCCCGCCTATTCGAGATTTCCTTGGTTGTCTTTGGTTATGCTTCCCAACCATGTGCTCAAGTGTGCCGGCAATCTTGGACCTGACATTCCGATTTTGCAAAATGCCTTCTTTCTGCAGCTAATGCATGCAACCTTGCCTTCAGTTACCGCCTTGACATGATCATCAAACCAACCATGATATTGATTGCCATATTTTCTCAAAAATGCGATGGAGTTTTTCTCCAGGTATTCGACAATATGCATTTGCAAGCAGGCGGCATAAGGGGGCGGATTGCCCAACACATATTCATTCCATATAAACTCGCCGGGCATCAATCCAGCTTCATTCAACTCCGCCGTGTAGCCCAGTTCCTTATAGAATGCATCCAGATCTTTTATCCGATGGATTATCTGCCCGTCCATCCGGATACATGCAGCTTCCCCGGTGGAAATCTTTGGGGGATCGTAGCTAAAGTACGGTATACGGCTTTGCATATCATTTCCCAAGCTTGTATAAACATTGGAATTGGTTTCCACTGTTCCGAAAAATCATGCGACCTTGCGCAACTTATTCGTTTCAACAAGACGAACCACTTGCACCGAACTGATCCAACGCCCTGGAGCGACTGCCCGTGCTCCCAGAATACTACTGATTTGAATGTAGCTGGGAATTTATGCACGACGGAAATATCCGATATGGCGGGCATCAATGCAGGATCAGCCTCCATCATGCTGACGGGAAGCCACAACGATTGCAGGCTACCCGCGAAATTACGGCTGGCGACTCAAGATGTCATTGATCTAAGGTTTACAACATCCCATCTTGTGTCGCGGACATCAGCAGCAACTGACTGATTTAGCAGCGCCTCAAACTGGGTTATCGGCATCGGCCTGCCCAACAGATATCCCTGAAAGCTGGCGCAACCTTGATTAAGCAAGATTTCCCGCTCCTCTTCTGTCTCCACTCCTTCGGCAATGACATCCAGATTCAGACTTTTTGCCATCGCAATGATGGTGCGCACGATTGCCCTATCGTTGATATTTGGTGGCTATATCACGCACGAACGATTGGTCAATTTTGAGCTGAGCGAGCGGTAGCCGTTTCAGGTATTGCAGTGATGAATAGCCGGTACCGAAATCGTCCAATTAGAAGCTGACGCCGATTATTCAATCGTGTTCATGGTTGCGATGGTCTCTTCGATATCCTCCAGCAACATGCCTTCAGTCAGCTCCAGCTTGAGCAGCCCCGGGTTGACTGAATAACGTTGCATCACATTTTGCACTGGAAACACGAAATCAGGCTGGCGGAATTGCTTGGCACTCACATTCACTGCCAAAACCATGCCGCGCCCGGGATGAATCCAGCGTATCAATGCCTCTGCCCCCAGCGGGCGGAACGAGCTGTCCATCTGGATCGGATAATGCAACTGAAATTGCTGTTTCTCGATTGCTTTGCACAAATCAATCTCAAGCGCAGCGCGGGCAGTGATGTTGTCCTGCATTTTCGGATTGAAGAAACGCACGGTGTTGCGGCCCGCCTTCTTGGCCTGGTACATCGCAATGTCTGCCTGTTTCATCAGCTCTGCTATCAACTGTGAGCCGCCCTTGAACAGCATGGCACCGATGCTTGCGGAGCAGTGGTATTCGCTGGTGTCGAGTTGGCAAGTTTGACTGAGACCGGCGAGAATTTTCTCGCCAACGACTTGAGTCCATTCCGCTGCCTCGACGGGATGCCCGCTCAAGGATTCCAGTATCACCACAAATTCATCACCGCCCAGACGGCCGGGTTCTGATCATCATCCATGCCGACCCAGGCAAAACGAAAGCCGCCTTTCTCGACAGCCGCATGACAAGCCGCATCCAGCATGCGACTGCCGGGTTGTCTGTCTTTGCACAAATGTATTGGTATGGCTGAGAAACTTCAGCAGGCGGTTGAGCTTTTTGGTGTGTGCATTTGATGCACGCAGGCTCTGGACGAATTTATGGGCAACGACACCAAAGCCGATAATCAGAAAACTGATCAACGAGCGCAGCAACAGTTCATTTCCTCCACGAGTCAGGAAATTCGCACCGAAAGATTCAGTCCCGTGTATGCCCGTGTATGAATGTGCCGATAACGGCGATGCGTGTCCAGACTGTCAGCGCCGGCAATACGGCAACCCAGATCAGGTTGATTTGCGATTTCATCTCGCGTATCCGCTCCGTGATGGAGTGATCCTCCGCAAGCCAGCAAGAAAATAGGCGCGTTTGCCTGATTATGGACAGGTAATTTTCTGATAGCCATTACGAAACCAGGCTGCATGGCATGAAGCCGTCCTCACGGGCATGCAGGTTTTTCGGCTGGCCGCTAAAGCTGGTTAGCCAAGCAACGAATGACCAGCGGGATGATCGCGGCAACAATGTCGAGCTGCAGCATGCCATGTCACGGGTGTGGGGCATGCCCACGGTTGGCGACTGGGAAAGGAAATTCTGCCGTGCTGTATTGCTGGCTGTATTGCTGCCGGAAACACTTAATTTCAGTTTTGAGCGTCTACCAGCTGGTATGAAATGGCGTAGTGGACCGCCTCGGCATTATTCTTGAAACCCATCTTCTCCAGCATCCGGGCACGATAGACGCTCACGGTCTTGGGGCTGAGCATCATGATCTCGGAGATTTCCGTCAGGGAATTGCCCGACGACATCAGGCACAATGTCTGGTATTCCCGGTTGGACAGACTCTGGTGCAACAGCTCCTGCGATTTCCCGATCAGGTTGTTCAACAGCTGTTCAGCCAGGGATGCGCTGATGTATTTTTGGCCGCTGATGACCTGCTTGATCGCGCCGACCAGTTTCTCCGGTGCGGCCTGCTTGTTGATGTAGCCAACGGCACCCGCTTTTAGTGCGCGCACGCCGTACTGTTCTTCCGGATACATGCTGAGCACGATGATCTTGATGTCGGGCTGTTCCAGCGCAATCTGCTTGAGCACGTCCATGCCGTGCTTGTCCGGCAGCGAGATATCCAGCAGGACCAGGTCAAAATGTTGTTCGCGCAGCATCCGGATTGCCTGGGCTCCCGTTTCAGCTTCGCCGTTGACTTTA
>DATKVR010000014.1:0-3505 GCA_035529955.1 Gallionella sp. | reverse complement strand
GTTCTTCATATAGAGCGCAGTGAAGTTACATTCCAACAGAGTGGATAACGCATGGCGGTCTGGCAACCCCATGTCTTGGTAGAGATGGTTACTACCCATGCAGCCACTTGCTACAGCATATGCCAGCCATTCGTTATATTCAGCATCGCTGGTGCGATGATCCAATAAAAGATCGACTAAGTCGTCAAATTCGCTTACCGGGAAGGAAACGCAATTCACGCAAGCATCCTGATAGTTATCACCACAAACTTCCCGACTGGAACCTGGAAAATAGCGCTCCAACAACGCTACGAATTTATCCTGAGTAAGTCCCATACCCAAGTTGGGTGGCTGTATATCGCCTTTGCTTGCAGCCTGAATCACCCCGGCAAAGGCACGGGTAGGTCCGTCCTCTGGATTTCTGGCGCGGGCCAGGAGCCAGTCGCAGCTGACAGGGTGAATACTTGCGTTCATAACATCACCAAATTTTTACTCTGTTGACATTGGGCTATGGGTGTAGCATTTTTTCGGACATATTTTGGAGCATGCCTCACATCCGATACAGTTCTCCTTATGCGCGATGGTCATGACCTTCTTCTCGTACTCCTCATCATCGTCATCGTCACCCGCAAGCGCGACGACCTCTCCGTCTTCGTCGATACCCACCAGTTGCAGCACCTCGCGCGAGCAGACCTTGAAGCAACGGCCGCAACCGATACACTTTTCCTGATTTAGGTCAGCAACAAATTTGGGTGTCCATATTTCACCGCTGGGCAAGGTAATGCTAAATGAGGCCATGATCATTCTCCGTCATTTTCAGCCGCCAGCCGCGCTCAACGCTTTACGTGCCTCTGTCAATAAGGCGTGGGTATCATAAGTTTTTTGGGCGACTTCCATGATGCGTTCCCATCCCGTCGGCAAATCTTCCGACAGATCGTGCAGATCCATCTTGAGAGCGGTTGCCTGCTGGTTAAGTTTTTTCACTTTTGCCTTGAGTGTGTCAATGTCTTCCATTCCGGTCTCCTAGCCGTAATTCGCCACATCAGGAAATTGTTTGATCATATCCACTCCGTTACTGACAAATTTCTGACCTTCCTCCGCCAGCTTTTCCATACTGGCGAAACCGAAACGGTGCACATCACGCAGTTGCTTGTTGACGACGATCAGACGACCGGCAATGAGCACTTGTCGACCGAAGCCTTCATGGGACATTTTCATCATCGGTGAGACCATCACGCCAGTCAGTCGCTCAATGGATAGTCCAATCGCGTTATAAAACAACTCTAGCCGCCACAGCGTTTCCGGATCCGGATCGCCCATGATCGGCATTTCGCGGCGCTGCTCCTTGGTGATAATGTACGGTTCAAGCAGCTTTTCATCGGATTTGCCTTCCCAAACGCCATTGGTATCCTGCGCCCGCCATTGTTTTATCAGCTCCTGCACAAATACAGTTTCCAGCGGAGACACAACAGCTTCTGTCATTACGATTTCAGTCATTTTTTACCTCATCTTCAAAATCAAATACCCGCTTTTGATCCTTGAGCAGGGCCTTACGCAACCAAGGTGGAGGCGTTCCTTTCAACACTTCTTGCAACTTTTCGAGTATGTCCATGATGACTTCAGGTTGTGACACCTTGATCGGATGAATCTTGTTGGCAACTACACGCGCCGCACCCGAACCACCAATAGCGGCAACGTATAGAATTGCGCAATCCATAATCGCGGCTAACTTGGGCGCAAGTTTGTCTTCATCACCGTCTTCCTTCAGATCACCTTCAAAGGTAAAGGTCTCGACAAAATCATAACCGTCAGCTCTGACATCGTAGACCGCAATGTTCTTGGCCCAACCAAAGTGAGCATCGACGCGCTGCAGGTCTTGTGTTGAAAATGCTACTTTCATGGTCTGCTCCTTATCAAATTTAATCAGTTAACCAGCTCTGCAACAGGCACGTCTGCTGGCAGCGGCCAGCTATCGGGACGATTTTCATGGCCAGATGCCAGGAACATGTTGCCTATTTCAAAGATCAGCCCGCGCGTGCCGCGATAGCCAACCGACAGTCTGTGAGCACTACCGAGCCGGTCAAACATTGGGATTCCCATGCGGTAAAACGGGATGGAGAGACGTTCGGCGGCCTGACGTCCGTGGGAGTGGGTGATCAGCAAATCACAATTTTTAGCGCGCAGCTCCAGATCTTCCAGATCGCCAATGACAACTTCCTCTGCCGGCAACTTGCCGAGCAGCGGCGATTTGGTCGTCGTCACCAGCGCAGTCAATTCGCAGCCCATTTCGGCCAGCCAGCTGGCTGTCGCCCAAAGCAAATCTGGCTCGGCACCGATTGCGATTTTCTTCCCGCCAAAGAAAAAATGTCCATCCAGCATCGCATCGACCAGCTGGCTGCGCTGCCGACGGAATTTCATCGGCACCGGACTGCCAGAAATCCGCGACAAAGTTATCAACAAACGATCATTGGCTTCCAGACCTGTCAGCCTGTCGAAGAGCTCATATTCGACACCGGTAACCGCTTGCAACGCTTCGGCACAACTGCGCATCTGCTCGCCTATCGCAATAGTCATCACCGAAGAACCCATGGTCCTGACTTCGGCTAGCGTCGTTCCGCCTATGGTGCTTGGGCTGAAATCTTCCGGAATATGTCCGTCCAGTGACCCTGAAATATCCGGCAGGATGACGGGACTCAAACCAAAGGCTTCAATAATCTCACGCAGCTCCTCGATGTCACCAGCCGTCAGATGGCAGCCGGCCAGCACATTGATCTGTTTGTCAACGCGCACAGGAGCAGAATCCACCAGTGCTTCTATCATTGCCAGTACCGCCTTTGCCCAGCCGTCCTGAAACGCCCCGGAATAATCAGGTGTTGACACGTACACCACCTGGGTATCGCCCAGCTCAGGATGTTTTTCGCGTATCAGCTTGAGGTCACCGGCGACATCTTCGCCCTTGGTTTCGGTCAGTCCGGTCGAACAGATGCCGATCAAATCCGGATTGGCGCGAGTTTTGATATTAACGATGGCTTTTTCAATTTGATCCATACCGCCGAGTATGGTCGTAGCTTCATTCATAGCCGTGGTCTGCAGCGGAATGGCCTCGCGAAAATGCCGCACCAGCAACACCAGACCGAAGCCGGTACAGCCTTGCGAACCATGCATCATCGGCATGCAATTATTCATGCCCATATAGGCGTAGCTGGCACCCAGCGGCTGGCTCATTTTTAGCGGATTCACCGTGCATGATTTTTTAGACTCAATGACGTTTGCCATATCAAGCGTCCCACGGTGCGGGTATGCGCACTTGTTGCCATACCGGGTTACGGAGCGAAAGGTCGATCTGATTGACCAATTCGACCATGCCTTCATAACCGGCATAGGCGTAATGACGTTCCTGATTAATATCCAGCCAAGGCATTTTTGCCTTGAGTGCAATAAACTGAGAGCGGCCGCCCGAAAGCATGATGTCGGCGCGCGCATCCCTGAGCATTTTGTATATTTCACGCGGAGTCATGTCATCGAC
>DATKVR010000013.1:0-22736 GCA_035529955.1 Gallionella sp. | reverse complement strand
CCGAGCATGGCCGATGCCTTGTCCAGCGTTTCCTGGTACTCCGCTTTCTCTTCGGAATCCGCCACGATGCCGCCGCCGGCCCAGCACCAAATTTTATCACCCGAATAGACCAAAGTACGGATCACGATGTTGCTGTCCATGTTGCCGTCGAAGCCGACATAGCCGATCGTTCCGCAATAGATGCCGCGACGGTCCGGCTCAAGCTGGGCGATGATCTGCATGGCGCGCAGTTTGGGTGCGCCGGTGACGGAGCCGCCGGGGAAACAGTCGCACAGAACATGCAGTGCATCGCGTCCCTCGATCAGTTCGCCCTCCACCGTGCTGACCAGATGATGCACGCCGGCAAAGCTTTCCACCTCGAATAATTTTGGCACGCGTACTGATCCCGGCATGCAGCTTTTGCCGAGGTCATTGCGCAACAGATCCACAATCATCAGATTTTCCGCACGGTCTTTGGGATGATTCTGCAACTCCAGGGCAAGCAGGGCATCATGATGCGCATCCCGGCCACGCGGGCGTGTACCCTTGATCGGCCTGGTTTCCACCCTGCGCTGTTGCACGCGCAGGAAACGTTCCGGGGATGCGCAAAGTATTTGCGCCTGAGGCAGGTTGAGGAATGCGGAATACGGCGCCGGGCTCAAATTTCGCAGCGCAAGATAGGCACCCAGCGCATCGCCGCTGGCAACTGCGCTGAAGCGTTGCGCGAGATTGACCTGATAGCAGTCACCTGACTTCAAATAATCCTGCACCGACGCGAATGCGCCGGCGTAGCTGGTCCGGGTGAAGTTGGAGGTGATCTCCCCATGCACGCGAAAATCATCCGGCGGAAGCGCCGGGCTGTTTCGCAGGCGGATCAATATTTGCGGCAACAGGTGCGCTGTTTCCGCGAACCGCTGGTGCGAAACCAGGCGTGCGGTGCGTTTTTGGTGATCCAGCACCAATGCCCAATCATAGATGCCCATTGTCATATCAGGCAGATACCCCGTATTCCGTGCAACTTCCGGGATTCCAAGCGTGCGGCTCATCAAGTCATATCCCCAGTAACCCAGCGCACCGCCGGCAAACGGTACATCCTCTACAGGCTCCGCTTGCTCACCCAGCTCGTTGCGCAGCAATGTGAACGGATCGCCGACCGATGATTCCCCATTCAGCACCAGGGTGCGCTGCGGGTTGGCAGTGACGATGTCATAGCGTGCCATGCCGCCGCTGTCCAGCCATATCGCCCAAGGCAGATCAGCCAGCGCAGAATAGTATCTCGCAGCATCGATTCGGTAGGGGAGATCGGCAGAATAGAAACTCATTGGATATCAGATGGAAAATATCGCCGCTACGATAGCATCATTAAAAATTCAGGGGGCAGAACATCTATCGCAAATCGGCCGATTTGCAATGGGAACAAAACACCGCACCAACATTGCGTTGGTGAAATAAAAAGGCGCACGCACCAGTTAGTGCGCCCAAAACCCGAGCCTACCGTGGCAAGCCCCTATTGCCTGTCAATACTACCCAGACACCAGGGGCTCACACCACAGCGACACCACCGACTAGTTCGGCTTGCCGATTCCGGGAGTAGGAAAAGGCCATGTAGCAGCCGGACGCACAGGTGCCGGAGCGGAAGGTGCCGGTGCTGCTGGTCTGGCCACTGCTGGAGCTGCCAGTTTGGCTGCGGGCTTTGCTGCCGGCTTCTTCGCTACCGCCTTTTTTGCTGCTGGTTTAGCTTTCTTCTTTGCTGCCATTTTAATTCTCCTTCAGTTTTGAAAGTTAAAAAACACAACACTTGCGATTACTACACCTACACCCCCAGCCCGTGCTAATTACAAGCAAGGGCTAAAGCCATTACCTTAAGTCACGGTCAAGCCGCTTACATACGCGGCCCAATAGCCCGCACTTAAGGCACAATAAATCAACCACTCTCACAACTCATTAACAGATTAATCCGTCCTGCCTGACAAATAACCCGCAACCTGATGCGATTTCCGAAACATAGCCCCGGACGGGAATCCAATTTTGGTTGCAACTACCCCTGAAACCCGCATGAAGGCATCATTCATCGTTATCTTTTAGACTTGAATCTGCAGAATGTTCGATCGCCTGGCCAAACTGGCTTCAGGCGGTCAACCAAAATTTTGGAGGGACAAAAGCCCTGAGAAGATTTCCCGATATTCAATAATTGCGCCATAAACACAAAAGGCAGCATCAAACTTTGGTTCCTTTTCGAAGGTAAAGTATGTGCAAATCAAATTCCCTTTATTGTGTGGCTTTGGGCACTAGGGGTAGTACCCAACGATGTAATATTGAACTACATCTTGTAGTTGCAACTTTATATGATTTGTAGTTAATGTCAACAATTAGTTGTTGTTTTTTTCCTTTTTTTGTGCATTATTTTTTTCAGGCCTTCAAACTTTACACGTTCGCAAAGTCGCAACAGGTATTTCCCATTTTTCACAGACTGTATCCACCCCGTCCTTCCATGTTTAGCAAGTGATATCGATGCATGGGAAATATTCGACCTGCTTCAATTGCAGCCATACGCCCGTCCAACCGGGAACGCAGCGATACAAGATACCTGCCGTCAGTCGGTTGCCACAGCCCTCAAGCATGAACTTTAATAATTCCCCTGCTGATCCCGCAGCCCCCGAATGTTTTATCACCAGATTGAATCTGTCCCGTCACAACCTCAACTTGAACCATCTGTTTACTGATCAGGCCATTACGTGATTTACAACCGGGCTTTGGGCCGTGCACACCGCCCGCTCTCGGTTTATTGCTTCGTGGAGCACACCCTTCTGAATCAGAAATCGAATTTGATATGGCGTTAGCCTTGAAACGGTGCGGGCATCCGCCATGGCTTCTATCGCTCCGACCACCTTTGGACAGGTTAGACTCCAGATCGGAAGATCTCGCCATCAGGAAACCTCATGAGTTTTGGGTGACTTGATTGGAAATCGTAAAATCAGCTTTCCCAAAGCAAAACGGCCTAACTAATAAGCCAGACCGTTTTGCTCTCGATACACATTAACTCACTACCATTAACCGTCCCGGGCGGGTTATGCGTCCATGAACGACGGTTATGCTAATCCCAGGACAATGCGCCTCCGGTTTGATATTCGGTGACGCGGGTTTCAAAGAAGTTTTTCTCTTTCTTCAAATCGATCATTTCCGCCATCCACGGGAACGGATTGGTTGCTCCCTGGAAAAGCACATCAACACCGATTTGCTGGCAGCGGCGGTTGGCGATAAAGCGCAGGTATTCTTTAAACATCGTTGCATTCAGGCCCAGCACGCCGCGCGGCATGGTGTCTTCGGCATAGGCATATTCCAGCTCCACGCCCTTTTGCATCAAACCGCGAATTTCTTCGCGAAATTCCGCGGTCCACAGGTGCGGGTTTTCCATCTTGATCTGGTTGATCACGTCCACACCGAAATTCAGGTGCATGGATTCATCGCGCAGGATGTATTGATACTGTTCCGCCGCACCGGTCATCTTGTTCTGGCGGCCCAGCGCGAGTATCTGCACGAAGCCCACGTAGAAAAACAGGCCTTCCATGATGCAGGCGAACACGATCAGGCTGCGCAGCAACTGGCGATCCGCCTCGGGGGTGCCGGTCTCGAATGCCGGGTTGGTCAGGGTGTCGATGAACGGCAGCAAAAATTCGTCCTTGGCGCGGATGCTCGGCACTTCGTGATACATGTTGAATATTTCGCCTTCGTCCAGCCCCAGGCTTTCCACGATGTATTGGTAGGCATGGGTGTGGATTGCCTCTTCAAACGCCTGGCGCAACAGGTATTGGCGGCACTCCGGGTTGCTGATGTGGCGATAGGTGCCGAGCACGATGTTGTTCGCGGCCAGACTGTCCGCAGTGGTAAAAAATCCGAGGTTGCGCTTGACCAGCAGACGCTCGTCCTCGCTCAGCCTGTCGCTTTTCCACAACGCGATATCCGCGGTCATGTTCACTTCCTGCGGCATCCAGTGATTGGCACAGGCGGCCAGATATTTGTCCCACGCCCATTTGTACTTGAACGGCACCAGCTGGTTTACGTCCGCCTTGCAATTAATGATGCGCTTGTCTTCGACGCGGATACGGCCGGCAGGCGCCTTCTGAATCGAGGGATCCACCCGTTTTGCCTCCTGCTCTTGAACGAGCGCTCCGCGATTAACGGAAGCATCGCCAAAATCGGCAGTGCGCAGCATACCCAACGGCATTGCTGCGGGGCTAATCTCTTCGTCAAAATTCAGCATCCTGATAATTCTCCTTTACGCTAACTTGATTAAGCCCCCAATGACCCGACAGGCTCGCCTTTCCCGGTTGCGGCCCCGGCCGCCCCTTCGGGAATTAACTTGCCTCGCAAGAGTTTGCCGCATCGCAACCCCGGCTGCGATGCCTATTGGCAGGCCTCGCTTTTTCCGGTTGTGGCTCCGGCCACCCCTGCGGGGTTTAACTTGCTGCGCAAGTTAGCCTTCACCGCAACCCTGCGTGCGAACCTGCCTATTGGCAGGCCTCGCACTCCGGGTTGTCAATCGAACAGAACTGGGCTTCCTCAGCCTCGCCGCGGTGGGTAGAAACCGCATTCAACGCGCCGGCCTTTCCGGTGGATTTTTCCGCCGAGGTCGCGCCCATCGTGCGCAGGTAGTAAGTGGTCTTCAATCCGCGCAGCCATGCGAGCTTGTAGGTCTCGTCCAGCTTGCGCCCGGACACACCGGACATGTAAATATTCAGGGACTGCGCCTGGTCTATCCATTTCTGGCGGCGCGATGCCGCCTCGATCAGCCAGCTTGGCTCGACTTCAAACGCGGTTG
Source organism: Gallionella sp. (assembly GCA_035529955.1). Taxonomy (GTDB): domain Bacteria; phylum Pseudomonadota; class Gammaproteobacteria; order Burkholderiales; family Gallionellaceae; genus Gallionella. The sequence goes on along the minus strand of DATKVR010000013.1, from coordinate 17,938 downwards.
CGTACAGGCTGCGGAACTCAGCGGGCACACGGTCGATTTTCGCCAGGGTGCCGTCGAAATATTTCAGGTCGGCGATCATCACCTCGTCCCACAAACCCAGTTGTTTCAGGTCCGCCACCAGGCGGTCATTGATGACCGTGAATTCACCGGACAGATTCGATTTCACGAAAATGTTCTGGTAGGTTGGTTCAATACAGGCTGACACACCGATGATGTTGGAAATGGTCGCAGTCGGCGCAATGGCAATGCAATTGGAGTTGCGCATGCCGTATTGCCTGATTCGGGCACGCAACGAATCCCAATCCATGCTGGCCGACATGTCCACCTCGACATAGCCGCCGCGTTCCTGGCGCAGCAACTCCAGCGTATCCTGCGGCAGGATGCCGCGATCCCACAGGCTGCCCCGATAACTCGCGTAACGGCCGCGCTCTTCAGCCAGCTCCGTGGAAGCCCAGTACGCGTAGTAACAAACCGCCTCCATGGAACGGTCGGCGAACTCGACTGCCGCAGCGGATGAATAAGGAATGCGCAATTCGTGCAGACAGTCCTGAAAACCCATGATGCCCAATCCCACCGGACGGTGCTTGAGATTGGAATTGCGCGCCTTGTCGACCGCGTAGTAATTGATGTCGATCACATTGTCCAGCATGCGCATCGCGGTGTTGACGGTGCGGCGCAGTTTTTCATGGTCGATCTGGCCGGCTTTTTCATGCCCTTTGGGAAACAGGTGCGCAACCAGATTGATCGAGCCGAGATTGCAAACCGCGATCTCGCTGTCGCTGGTGTTCAGCGTGATCTCCGTGCACAGGTTGGAGCTGTGCACCACGCCGACATGCTGCTGCGGCGAGCGGATGTTGCACGGATCCTTGAAGGTGATCCACGGATGGCCGGTCTCGAACAGCATGGTCAGCATCTTGCGCCACAGGCTGGCTGCCGGTACCTTCTTGAACAGCTTGAGCTCGCCGCTGGCGGCTTTGGCCTCGTAAGCGGTATAGGCACGCTCGAACTCGGCGCCGAACTTGTCATGCAGGTCCGGCACATTGGATGGCGAGAACAGGGTCCAGTCGCCGCCTTCCATCACGCGCTTCATGAACAGATCCGGAATCCAGTTGGCGGTATTCATGTCGTGGGTGCGGCGCCGGTCGTCACCTGTGTTCTTGCGCAGGTCCAGGAATTCCTCGATGTCCAGATGCCAGGTTTCCAGGTAGGCGCACACCGCACCCTTGCGCTTGCCGCCCTGGTTCACCGCCACCGCGGTATCGTTCACCACCTTCAGGAACGGCACCACGCCCTGCGATTGGCCGTTGGTTCCCTTGATATGCGCACCGAGCGCGCGCACCGGCGTCCAGTCGTTGCCCAGGCCGCCGGCATATTTCGCGAGCAGTGCGTTTTCCTTGATCGCCTCGTAGATGCCGTCCAGGTCATCCGCAACCGTGGTCAGGTAACAGGAGGACAATTGCGAACGCTGCGAGCCGGAATTGAACAGGGTCGGCGTGGAACTCATGAAGTCGAAGCTGGACAACAGCCGGTAAAATTCCACCGCGCGCGCTTCGCGGTCGATCTCGTTCAGTGCCAACCCCATCGCGACGCGCATGAAAAAGGCCTGCGGCAACTCGATGCGCTTCCCATCGATGTGCAGGAAGTAGCGGTCATACAGGGTTTGCAGGCCGAGATAGCCGAACTGGAGATCGCGCTGCGCATCCAGCTCCCTGGCCAGACGCTTCAGGTCGAACTGGCCGAGGCGTGAATCGAGCAATTCCGCCGCGATACCCTGCTTGATGAACTGCGGAAAATAGGTCGCATAACGCGTCGCCATATCTCCCGGCGCGATTTCTTCACCCAGCGTCTCGCTGCAAATGGTATTCAACAGCAGACGCGCCGTTACGAAATTGTAGGCCGGCTCCTTTTCGATCAGCGATCGCGCGGAAAGCACCAGGCACTTGCGAACCTCGTGCAACGCCACACCATCGTACAGATCCTTGATCGTCAACCTAATGACCTCATCCGCCGAAACCGCGCCGCCCAGCCCCGCGCATGCATCCTGAACCAATGCAGACAGGCGCTCCAGGTCGAGCGGCCGCACCTCGCCATCCTCGCCGGTGACATTAATGATATGGGCTGGCTCCTTGCCCCTGGTTTTGGCGCGCGAACGCGAGCGCTCTTCGCGGTACAGCACATAGGTGCGCGCGACATCGTGCTCACCGGAGCGCATCAACCCCAGCTCGACCTGATCCTGGATATCCTCGATGTGCATCGTCCCGCCATGCGGCTGGCGGCGCAACAGCGCCGAGACCACACCACCGGTCAATTGCTCGACCATCTCGCGAACCCGCGCGGACGCGGCGCCCTGACCGCCGTTCACCGCGATGAACGCCTTGGTCAACGCGATTGAAATCTTGGCCGGCTCAAACACAACCACCGAACCATTGCGGCGGATTACCTTGTATTGATCGAATGATTTGGAAGAAGCGGGAGAGGATGAAACAGAATCGGTAACGTTATTGTCATGCTTTGGCGAGGTTGAAATGCTATCGGTAGCGGCATGCAACATATACTGACTCCCTTGAAATACCTTGTTAACCCAAAAAACAAAAAACCACTATATGTAGTGTTTTTCTCTAGCGGCAGAGCTAATTGTAGTAGCTAACAAAAATATTGCAAGCAAAAAGTGGCCTGATGTTTTTCAGCCGGATTGATGAGCCGGGTACATGAGAAAGTCCTTATGCTTCACACAGTCCGGCAAGAAAGCGCATCCAGTCGAAACACGGGCCGGGATCGGTCTTGCGCTGCGGCGCGATGTCGCTGTGTCCGGCGATGCCCCGTATCGGGTAGGCCGCGCGCAATGCCATGGCCAGGCGATTGAGCGCTGCATATTGGGCGTCGGTGAACGGTACCGCATCCGTGCCCTCCAGTTCGATGCCCAGTGAAAAATCGTTGCAGCGGAACGCACCCTGCCAGCAGGACTCTCCGGCATGCCATGCCCGCTGCAGGCAGGGAACAAACTGGATGATCTGCCCGTCACGGCGCACGAAAAAGTGGGATGACACCTTCAACCCGGAGAGGGTTGCGTAATAAGGGTGCGCGGACGGATCCAGTGTGTTGGTAAACAATCGCTGCACGCCATCACCGCCGAATTCGTCCGGCGGCAGGCTGATGTTGTGTATCACCAGCAATTCGATGGCGCCGGCGGGGCGCTCATCGCAGTTGGGCGATGGAATATATTCGCAACCTGACAGCAATCCCCGCGCATCAACTTTGATGTCCATGTTATTCCGGATCATCCGTTCCATTCGGGTCTTTGATACCGAGCCGTTCCATGCGGTAGCGCATGGTCCTGAACGTCAGCCCGAGCAACTTGGCTGCGGCGGTGCGATTGAATCCGGTCTGCTCCAGGGCTTCCAGCAAAGCCTGTTTTTCGACCTGATCCAGGTATTTTGGCAATGGGTATTTGCTGCTGAGCGCGGTATTTTCAGCCTGCCCATATTCCACCGGCACCAGCAACAAATCCTCCTCCTCGATCACCCCTGCGGAACACAGTGCGAACGCTCTTTCGATGATGTTTTCCAGCTCGCGCACATTACCCGGGAAGCTGTAACCTTGCAGCGCGCGTAATGCCTGTTCCGAGAACCCCACATCCGCATTACCGCGCAACCGCTCCAGAATCGGCAATGCGATTTCCGGGATATCCTCGCGCGACTCGCGCAGAGCGGGCATCTGGATTGGAATCACGCTCAGGCGGTAATACAGATCCTGGCGAAAATCGCCGCGCCGCACGCGTTCGCCCAGATCGTGATGCGTCGCGCTGATGATGCGCACGTCCACAGGCTCCTCGTTGTTGGCGCCGATCTTGCGCACGCGCTTTTCCTGTATTGCGCGCAACAGCTTGACCTGCATGGCCAAGGGCAGGTCTGCCACCTCGTCCAGAAACAGTGTCCCGCCGTGCGCCGCCTGGAAAAATCCATCCCGATCCTTGTCGGCACCGGTAAACGCGCCCTTCCTGTAGCCGAAAAATTCGGCTTCCATCAGGTTGTCTGGAATGGCCCCGCAATTCACCGCAACGAACGGCTGATCGTGACGCGGACCGCTTTGCACGATCAGCCGCGCGGCCAGCTCCTTGCCGCTGCCCGATTCGCCGCTGATATGCACCGGCGCCTGGCTGCGCGCCACACGCTTGATCAGGTCGCGCACCTTCTGCATCGCGGGCGAATGGCCGAGCAGCAGCTTGTCACCGGACGGTCCCGCCTGGGGCAAATTGAGCGCGGATTTCACCAGCGTGCGCAACTGGTCCAGCGAAACCGGCTTGCTCAGATAATCGAACGCACCCGCCTTGAGCGCGGTCACGGCATTTTCCATATTCCCGTGTGCGGTGATCACGGCCACCGGCACATCCAGGTTGTGCTGCGCGATATGCCGGACCACCTGCAATCCGTCGCCATCCGGCAAACGCATGTCGGTCAGACACAGGTCATAGCGCTGCGCCGACAGCTTTGCAATCGCCTCGCGCACATTTTCGGCCCGGTCCACTTCGAGTCCCATTTTGCGCAGTGCCAGTTCCAGCAGTTCCAGGATGTCCGGTTCGTCATCCACCAGCAGCACCCCGGGCGTTTTTTCCGTATTTTTATCCGCCATATTCATCCACTCCGCCGTCCCCGTGTATTCTGCCGAACGTAATACAAAAACATGCGCCCGGCCGCGCCTCGTCGGCATGATATTCCAGCCGCGCACCGTTCGCCTCGCATAATTCCTTGGCAATATACAAGCCCAGACCGGTACCATCCTGCGCGGTGGTAAAAAAGGGTTCAAACAGTTTGCCCTGGTGCTCGGCAATTATGCCGGGACCGTCGTCCTGCACGGCCAACGTCACCCGGCCATTCTCCGCGCCCATCTTCAGCATCAGGCTGCCCGGCACCTTGCGTCCGTAACGCAGCGCGTTGCCGCATAAATTCCACAGCACCTGGCGCAAATGACCGCGATCGAATGAAACCTCGCCCGGCGTCATTTCATGCAGCTGCATTACTCCGGTATGCCGTTCAGCCAGATCAAACTCCTCGACAAAATTGCGCAATACTGCCGACAGACCGAAAACCTCCGGCTGCGCGCGATCGCGCCGGTTCAACTGCATCACATTCTCAACGATCTGGTTGATGCGCAGCGTGTTATCCAGCACGATTTGCAGCAGGCGCTGGTTGCGGGAATCAGCCAGTTCTTCCTGCAGCAGTTCAGTCGCATAGCTGATCGCCGACAGCGGGTTGCGCACCTCGTGCGCGATATTCGCGGTCAAGCGGCCCAGCGCAGCCAGTTTTATTTGCTGGGCTTCGGCACGGATACGCCGCATATCCTCGAGAAAAATCACCGCGCCATTTTCCGCATTGCGCTCAATCGCAACAAAGCGGACCCTGGCCTGCAACCCGACATCCAGCTGCAACGTATCCCGACTCGCATGTCCGGTCTGTTTCCACAACGCATACTGCCCGAACAGAAGCGGAAAGGTATCCGACAGGGCGCTATGCGGACCGATAATTTTTCGCAGCAATTGTTCGGCACGGGCATTCATTTGCAGGATCAGGCTCTCCCCGTCCACCACCAGCACACCATCCTGCATATCGCGCATCACCAGGCGGTTCGCTTCCGACAGGCTGACCAGGTCGCGGCCGCGGCGTTGTGCCAGCAACTGGCTGTCGACGGCGTATTTCGCCAGCGTGTGCGCCAGCCATGCCACCGCAAAATAGGCCATGCACAGCAATCCGACCTGCACAAACTTCGCCACATCCGCTTCGTCGTACAGCACGGCATAAGCGTGTTCGAGCAGCGTGGCGATACTGGCCAACGCGGCAAAGAACAGGGTGATTCTGCCGCGACTGACCAACCCGGCGGCGGCCAGTGAAACCAGCAGCAACAGTCCGATACTGCTCTGTATCCCGCCGCTGGCATGGGAAAGCACCGTCAAGCCGACGATGTCGGTGATGACCTGCCCCGCCAGCTGCCAGGTAAACCGCGGCCACTGCAGCCTGAGCAGTACCAGGGAAACTGCCGTCGCCGCCGCATACAGCAGGCTGGCAACAAAAAATGTCCGCCAGTTGTGCGGACCCAGCGACAGCGCAGAGCCGAATATTCCGCCCAGCACGACAAAAATGATGGCGAGCGTCAGCCGGTAATAGTTGAAATAGCGCAGGGAACGCCAGAAATCGACGGTGGGGAAATCGGCAGCAGGATGATCAGTCATCGTTCACAACACACATTCGGGGTGCTCGTGTCTTGTGCCGTGCTCATTTACGGTACGCATCACGATGCCCCGCACCGCAAAAATAATTTCCGCCCGACTGGAGACCCTCGCTCCTGGGTATATGCAGGCCGCAATGCGCGCAACGCACCATATCCTCGACAGCCGGACTATCCTGCCGGGACACATCTTCCTTGCCGTAAGACCTGAGCAACCAGTAAACCGCGGCCCCGATCGCAACCAGCATTAACAGACGACTCATGTTCGAATTGACTCCCTATGACAAAACCCGGGCAACGGGTACACATGGACCATTATATTACGCAATCATGGCCGCACCTTCATCTGCGCTGCAACAGTCATCACATGGGTGGGCCCGGCAATTTCAGGTGCCGGAACGCATTGATTCCGCAAACCGGGCGGACAAGATTCCGCGTTCCCGGCGGACCGCTATCCGGGCTTGGCGTGGGCGGGCCGGAATACCCTGCATTGTTCGGGGTCGGATTCCAGATAAGCCCCCGCTATCAGGTCAATGCAATACGGGATGGCCGGAAATACCGCATTCAGGCAATCGTCGATCGCCGACGGTTTGCCGGGCAGGTTGACGATCAGGCTGTTGCCGCGTATCCCGGCGGTTTGCCTTGACAATATCGCAGTCGCCACGAACTTCAGCGAAGCTGCGCGCATCAGTTCGCCGAAACCCGGCATCATTTTGCTGCATACCGCCTCGGTTGCCTCCGGCGTGACATCGCGCAAAGCCGGACCGGTGCCGCCGGTGGTGACGATCAGGCTGCACCCTGACACATCGCTCAATTCCCGAAGCACCGCCTCGATCTGCGCCTGCTCGTCGGGAATCACTCTGGCAACCGCTTCCCAGGGGCTGGCCAGCACGCGCGTGAACCACGCGTGTATCGCGGGCCCGCCCTTGTCCTCGTATTCGCCGCGGCTGGCGCGGTCTGACACCGTCACAATGCCGATTCGTGCAACGTCCATATTTACTCCCTGAATCCCGTATCGTCCTGAAACACCGTGCCGTCCAGCAGCTGTACCATTACCTGCTCTCCTGCTGCCAAGCCGCCGCTCCCTGCGGGCACAACCAGCAGGCCGTCCGCCCTGGCCATCGACAACAACATGCCGCTGCCCTGCGCGCCGGTGGACGTGGCCGCGTAGCCGCTCGCTTCTTTCGCCAGCGTAACCCGGACGAATTCGCTGCGTCCCGGCTGATGTTTGATGCTGTGCGTCAGGCGCGCCGTGATGGTGCGGCGAAACAGGCGCTGATGACCCATCATGCGGCGCAACGCGGGTGCAACGAACTGTTCGAAACACACCATGCTTGATACCGGATTGCCCGGCAAACCAAAAAATCGGGTGTGTGCCGTGATACCGAACGCGACCGGGTGCCCCGGTTTCATCGCCACGCGCCAGAATTTCATCTGCACACCGAGCGATTCGATGACAGGACGAACATAGTCGTGCACGCCGACCGAGGTTCCGCCCGACACCAGCAGCACATCGAAACCCAGGCCGCGCTGCAGATAGTCTTTCAGCTCGGCCGGGTCATCGCGCGCGATGCCGAGCAGGTCCGGCTCGATGCCCAGCGCCTGTACCTGGGCCATCAGTGCATAGCTGTTGGAGTTGGGTATTTTGTCCGGGTCGACCGGATCGTCCATGCCTTCCAGCTCGTTGCCGGTAGACAGGATCGCGACACGGGGGCGGCGGTACACCTGCACCCGGGCCCGTTTCACCGTTGCCAGCACACCGGTCACGCCGGGCGTGATCTCGGTACCCGCTGTCAGCACCACATCGCCGTTGCGCATGCCCTCGCCCTGCAAACGAATATCGTTGCCGGGTTTCACCGCGGCATTGATCTGCACCCGATTTTCTGTCGAAGCCTGCGTGTCTTCGACGCGTATCACCGCATCCGCACCCTGCGGCACCGGTGCGCCGGTCATGATGCGCGCGCACTGCCCGGCCCGCACCGTGCTGCGCGGCAGGTCGCCCGCCTTGATATCCTCGATGATTTCCAGGACCGCGGGTATTTTCGCGAGGTCGGCGCTGCGCACCGCGTAGCCGTCCATCGCCGAAACGTCATAAGGGGGGAGATCGCGGTTGGCGCGCACGTCATCCGCCAGCACCCTGCCTATTGAACGCGCAAGTTCCACCGATTCGGTATCGAGTTTGTGCACGCACTCAAGAACGCGCTGCTGTGCATTTGTTACGGATAGATATTCCATATGTCCTGTTCAAAAATTGACCGGTATTGGGTGTGAAATCCGGGCGAAGTTACACCAATAAGTGTGCCTGTATTGTACCGTGCGCAAAATCAGGCCGGTCCGGAAACAAAAAAACCGCCCGGCAGATACAACCCACCGGGCGGTTTGCGGCATGTCAGACAGCTTGCCTAGTTGAAAAACAGCACCTTGGCCTTGTCCAGCGCGAACCAGACACCGATCAGGAACGGAATCCCGACGGCAAGCCAGGCGATCGCCCCGCCCATCCCGAAACTGCCGCGGGCGGCGGTCTCGGCAGTAGCCGATTTATGGCTCACCTTCAGCGTCAGCGCCTGTTCCTCGGCCAGCTCTTCAGGCGTCATGAAGTGCTTTTTATCCACCGGCTTGATCATCATATTCAACAAGAAGCCCACCACCAGCAACCCCGCAAGGATATACAGCGTGCGGTCATAGACCAGGTTTTTCGGCACCCCGGCATGCAACTGGGCCTCGCGCAGGTTGGCGATCAGTACCGGACCGATGATGCCCGCAGCGGACCATGCAGTCAGCAGACGACCGTGGATGGCGCCCACCATCTGGGTACCGAAGATATCCGCCAGATAGGCAGGCACCGTGGAGAAACCACCGCCGTACATGGTCAGGATCACGCAGACCACCAGCACAAACAACCCGGCCGCGCCCATGTGACCCAGCGTCGGCATCGTGCAGTACAGGATGAAGCCGAGGATGAAGAACGTGTAGTAGGTGTTCTTGCGCCCGATCCAGTCAGACACCGAGGCCCAGAACAGACGCCCCAGGCTGTTGAACAGGCTGATCAGTCCGACCAGGCCGGCGGCCGCGGCGACGATGGCCGCTTTCTGTCCCGGTGTGATCGTCTCGTTGCTGGCCGCGCCGACCAGCAACGGCCCGAAGATATCCTGCAGCATCGGCGAAGCCATGCCGATGACGCCGATACCCGCGCTCACATTCAGGCACAGCACGCCCCAGATCAACCAGAACTGCGGCGTTTTCCATGCTTTTGCCAGATGAACGTGATTATCCGTGATCATCGACTTGGTCTGCGCGTCGCTCGGTGTCCAGCCCTTCGGCAACCAGCCCGACGGCGGGGTACGGAAGCCGAACGCACCGGCGGACATCACGATGAAGTAGAGCAGGCCCATTGCGATCAGCGTCGCCGCGACACCGGCACTGGCATCGCCATGGCCGAAGTTTTTCATCAAAGCAACCGCGATCGGCGCACCGATCATCGCCCCGCCACCGTAGCCCATGATGGCAAATCCGGTCGCCATGCCGCGGCGGTCGGGGAACCATTTGATCAGCGTGGAAACCGGGGTGATGTAGCCCAATCCCTGTCCGACACCGCCCAGAATCCCGCAACCCAGCCAAACCAGCCAGAGCTGATGGATCATCACGCCGACACCGCCCAGCGCCATACCGCCACCCCAGCAGATCGCGGCGATGAAGCCCGATTTGCGCGGGCCGGCATGCTCCAGCCAGCCGCCCCACAGCGCGGCAGACACGCCGAGCATGAAGATGAACAGGGTAAAGGTGACACTGACCGCGGGCACCGTCCAGTTGCATTGCGTCGAGAAGAGCTCTGCCATCAGCGACTGCTGCGTGCATTCGGTTGCAGCATTCCCGACCAGCTTGGTCATCGGCAACCAGAATACCGAGAACCCGTAGGCCATGCCGATACACAGGTGTATCGCCAGTGCTGCGGGCGGGACCAGCCAGCGGTTGAACTGCTCGCCGGCTATTGTACGTTCCTTATCCAATATTCCACTCATGCTACCTCCTGTTATTTTTAACATGGTTGATGGGGTTTATTATTCTGCTTCCACTGCGAACCGGCCAGTCCCCCTCTCCTGGCCGGAGTAAACTAAAACCAAACTGCTATTCCCGCGACAACCAGGAGCTGCGGTGGGCACGGATAGCCGAGACCACGATAGGCTTGAGGTCCTTGCCGTTTTCGGCATCCACATAACCCAGCAACTGGCTGCGCATGCGCGGTTCCCAGAATCGCTGCAAGTGTCCGGCTATGCCTTGCAGCGCCTCTTCGCGATCCGGCATCGCCTCAAAAAATGAGCCGATCTGGTTCGCCATGTGTATCAAATTTTTCATGTCCATAATTTGTGGTGCCCGTCAGTCCGATTCCGTGATTCGATCACCGTGCGCATAAGCCACGAAGTCCTCGCCGCGCGCAAACGCGACCAGCGTCATGCCTGCTGTCTGTGCGGTACTGACCGCCAGCGCGGTCGGGGCAGAAATCGCGATCAGGCAGGCAATCCCGACCGTCGCGGCCTTCTGCACCATCTCGACGCTGGCTCGGCTGGTGATCAGCAGGAAACCATCCCGGAAACTCGGGCCCCGTTCAGCCATCATGCCGATCAATTTATCCAGCGCATTGTGCCGGCCGACATCCTCGCAAACATGCTGCAATGTGCCGTCGGGAGCGCTCCAGGCCGCCGCATGCATCCCCCCGGTCAGGCGATTGAGCGGTTGCAAGGTTGCCAGACTTTTCAGCGCGGCACGCATCGCCGGCACGGAGACGGGCGCCCCGTGGATCACCGCAGACAGCGGCCTGAATACCTGCTCCAGGCTTTCCACCCCGCACAAACCGCAACCGGTGCGGCCGGTCATGTTGCGCCTGCGCTGTTGGAGTTTCAAAAAGGCACGGCCGGATATCTCGCAATGCAGGGTGACGCCCAGATCGCTCTCTTCAACTTCAGCATGATAGAACTCGGACCGGTTGGTCACGATCCCTTCGCTCAGCGCAAAGCCCAGCGCAAAACTTTCCAGATCACAGGGGGTCGCCAGCATCACCGCGTGCGAGACCGCATTGAATTCCAGCGCGACCGGCACTTCCACTGCCAGGCTGTCCTGTTCACGCATCCAGTGCCGGTCGCGCCAGCGGGATATTGCCTGGCGGCTGACACATTCGAGTACCGGCTCGGCGAGTTTCATTGCGTCAGGCAATGGATTTATCTTTGACGGGGGATGCGGCCTTGCCCAGCAACGCATGCTGCACCTTGCTGAACCGCGTGTATTTCTTCTGCCACTCGGAAGGCTCGGTTACCGGCATCACCTGCACTGCGGTCACCTTGTACTCCGGGCAATTGGTTGCCCAGTCGGAATTCTCGGTGGTGATCACGTTCGCGCCCGATTCGGGGAAATGGAAAGTGGTATACACGACGCCGGGCTGCATGCGTTCCGACAGCTTGGCGCGCAATACCGTGTCGCCGGCGCGGCTCTGGATGCTCACCCAGCCGCCGTCCCTGATGCCGCGTTCCTCTGCATCGTGCGGATGGATCTCCAGCAGATCCTGCTCATGCCACTGCACGTTCTCGGTGCGCCGGGTTTGCGCACCCACGTTGTATTGCGACAGTATCCGGCCGGTGGTGAGGATCAGCGGGAATTTGCGCGTGACCTTTTCGTCGGTCGCCACATACTTGGTAATGATGAACTTGCCCTTGCCGCGCACGAACTGGTCGACATGCATGATGGGCGTGCCCAGCGGGGCCTCGTCGTTGCACGGCCACTGGATGCTGCCGAGCTGATCGATCTTTTCAAAGCTCACGCCATGAAAGGTCGGCGTCATGCGCGCGATCTCGTCCATGATCCCGGACGGGTGCGCGTAATCCATACGGTAACCCAGCCGGTTGGACAGCTGCACCGTCACTTCCCAGTCCGCGTAGCCTGCCTTGGGCGGCATCACCTTGCGTACCCGCGAGATGCGCCGTTCCGCATTGGTGAAGGTACCGTCCTTTTCCAGGAAAGACGAGCCCGGCAGGAACACGTGCGCATACATCGCGGTCTCGTTCATGAAGATATCCTGCACCACGATGCACTCCATGGCAGCCAGAGCGGCGGTAACGTGCTGGGTATTCGGGTCGGATTGCACGATATCCTCGCCCTGGCAATACAATCCCTTGAAGCTGCCGTCCAGCGCGGCATCGAACATGTTCGGTATGCGCAATCCCGGCTCGGGCTGGATCTCCACACCCCATGCCTGTTCGAACAGATGGCGGGTGGTCGAATCGGAAACATGGCGGTAACCGGGCAGCTCGTGCGGGAAGGAACCGATATCGCAGGAACCCTGCACATTGTTCTGGCCGCGCAGCGGGTTCACGCCCACGCCTTCGCGGCCGATGTTGCCGGTGGCCATCGCCAGGTTCGCGATGCCCATCACCGCGGTCGAGCCCTGCGCATGCTCGGTGACGCCCAGCCCGTAATAGATCGCGGCATTGCCGCCGGTCGCAAACAGGCGCGCCGCGCCGCGCACCAGTCCTGCGTCCACGCCGGTGATGTCCTGCATCGCCTCGGGCGAATTCTCCGGCAGCGCGACGAAGTCGCGCCATTGCCGGAAAGCCTTGTCTTCGCAGCGCTGCGCGATGAAATCCGTCGCCATCAGCCCCTCGGTGACGATCACGTGCGCGAGTGACGAAAGCATCGCCACATTGGTGCCGGGTTTGAGCGGCAGGTGGAAATCGGCCTGGACGTGCGGCGAGCGCACCAGGTCGATATGGCGCGGGTCGATCACGATCAGTTTGGCGCCCTCGCGCAGGCGCTTCTTCATCCGCGAGGCGAACACCGGATGGGCATCGGTCGGGTTCGCGCCGATCACCAGGATCACATCGCTGTGCTCGACCGACTTGAACGTCTGCGTCCCGGCGGATTCGCCCAGCGTCTGTTTCAGGCCGTAGCCGGTCGGCGAATGGCACACCCGCGCGCAGGTGTCGACATTGTTGTTGCCGAACGCGGTGCGCACCAGCTTCTGCACCAGGTAACCTTCTTCATTGGTGCAGCGCGAGGAGACGATGCCGCCGATCGAGTCGCGCCCGTATTTTTTCTGGATGCGCCTGAATTCCGAGGCGGCATGATTCAGCGCCTCGTCCCAGCTCACTTCCTGCCACGGATCGGTGATCTTCGCGCGTATCATCGGCTTCAGGATGCGGTCCTGGTGCGTTGCGTAACCCCACGCAAAGCGGCCTTTCACGCACGAGTGGCCTTCATTCGCCTGGCCGTCCTTGGCGGGGACCATGCGCACCACTTCGTTGCCCTTCATCTCCGCCCTGAACGAACAGCCCACGCCGCAATAGGCGCAGGTGGTCACCACACTGTGCTCGGCCTGACCCATCTCGATCACGGTTTTTTCCTGCAACGTCGCGGTCGGGCAGGCCTGTATGCACGCGCCGCACGACACGCATTCCGAATCCATGAACGGCTGGTCCTGTCCGGGCGAAACGCGCGACTCGAAGCCGCGCCCCGAGATCGTCAGCGCATAGGTGCCCTGGGTTTCCTCGCAGGCGCGCACGCAACGGTTGCACACGATGCATTTGGATGCGTCGTAAGTGAAATAGGGATTCGACTCGTCCTTCTTGCTATCCAGGTGGTTCTCGCCTTCGTAGCCGTAGCGCACCTCGCGCAGTCCGGTGACGCCCGCCATGTCCTGCAGTTCGCAATTGCCGTTGGCCGCACAGGTCAGGCAATCCAGCGGGTGGTCGGAGATATACAGTTCCATCACGCCCTTGCGCAGCGCCTGCAGCCTGGGCGACTGGGTGCGCACCTTCATGCCCTGTTCCGCCGGCGTGGTGCACGATGCCGGATAACCCTTGCGCCCCTCGATCTCCACCAGGCACAGGCGGCAGGAACCGAACGGCTCCAGGCTGTCCGTCGCGCACAGTTTGGGCACGTTCACGCCGCCTTCGGCAGCCGCGCGCATGATCGATGTTCCCGCCGCGACGGTCACCTGCATGCCGTCTATCTCCAGCGTGACTTCCTGTTCGGAAATACGTTTGGGTGTACCAAAATCTTTTTCGTTGAGCTGCTCAAGCATGTTGTCCTCCTGTGGCCGAATCTGTTTTGACCCGGCCGGATTCTTTGATACCGAAATCATGCGGAAAATGGTTCAGCGCGGACAGCACCGGATAAGGCGTCATGCCGCCCATCGCGCACATCGAACCGTTCAGCATGGTGTCGCACAGGTCGCGCAGCAACTCGATCTGGGCCGGGCTGTCCTGGCCGGCAATGATCTTGTCCATTACTTCGACACCGCGTGTCGCGCCGATCCGGCACGGTGTGCACTTGCCGCAGGACTCGATCGCGCAGAATTTCATCGCATAGCGGGCCAGCTTCGCCAGGTCCGCGCGGTCGTCGTGCACCACGATGCCGCCGTGGCCGAGCACCGCCCACAGTGCGGTGTAAGCCTCGTAATCCAGCGGCGTGTCCCATTGCGATTCGGGCAGGTAGGCGCCCAGCGGCCCGCCCACCTGCACCGCCTTGATCGGCCGGCCCGACGCCGAACCGCCGCCGAAATCGTAGAGCAGTTCGCGCAGGGTCACGCCGAAGGCTTTTTCGATCAGGCCGCCCTGCCTGATGTTGCCCGCCAGTTGGAACGGCAGCGTGCCGCGCGAACGACCCATGCCGTAATCCTTGTAAAAGGCCGCGCCCTTCGCGAGGATGATCGGCACACTGGCCAGCGAGATCACGTTGTTGATCACGGTGGGCCGGCCGAACAGCCCGGCGATCGCGGGCAGCGGCGGCTTGGCGCGCACGATGCCGCGTTTTCCCTCGAGACTTTCCAGCAGCGCGGTTTCCTCGCCGCACACATAGGAGCCGGCGGCCTTGCGCACTTCCAGCTCGAATCGCTTGCCCGAATTCAATATATCCGGACCGAGGTAACCTGCAGCGCGCGCCACGGCTATCGCCTCGTTCAACACCGCAATCGCGTGCGGATATTCGCTGCGCACATAGATATAACCCCGGTTCGCACCGACCGCGAGCGCGGCGATGGTCATGCCCTCGATCAGCACGAATGGATCGCCTTCCATCAGCATGCGGTCGGAGAACGTCCCCGAGTCGCCCTCGTCCGCATTGCACACGATATATTTCTGCGCTGCCGGGGTGTTCAGCACCGTCTTCCACTTGATGCCGGCCGGAAAGGCCGCGCCGCCGCGTCCGCGCAGCCCGGAATCGGTCACCTGCTGCACGATGGCCGCGTCCTGCATGGCCAGCGCATTGCTCAATCCCTGAAAGCCGTCGTGCGCGAGATAATCCTCCAGCGACAGCGGATCGGTGATGCCGACGCGCGCAAAGGTGAGCCGCTCCTGTTTTTTGAGATAGGCCAGTTCCTCGGTCAGCCCCAGACACAAGGCGTGCTGCCCGCCATGATGGAACTCTGCATCGAACAACGCGGCGACATCCTCCGGACCCACCGGCCCGTAGGCGACGCGACCCTTTTCGGTGTGCACCTCGACCAGCGGTTCCAGCCACAACATCCCGCGCGAGCCGTTGCGCACCACCGTGATGTCGAGTTTGCGCCGCTTCGCTTCGTTGCGGATGGCTTGCGCCACATCTTCCGCGCCAAGCGCCAGTGCGACCGAATCGCGCGGAACGAATATCCTGATGCTCATGACTTGCCCCCGAGATTTTTGAGCAGTGCATCGAATTTTTCCGGGGTGACGCGCGCGTGCAATTTCTCGTCGATCATCACCGCAGGCGAGGTCGCGCACAGCCCCAGACAATAAACCGGCTGCAATGAATACTCCCCGGGCTTGCGGCCGGCAATGCGCTGTTCCGCATGTTCGACCAGGCGCTCCGCGCCCATGCTCTGGCATGCCTCGGCGCAGCAAATCTGTATTGTGTGCCCGGCCGGAGGGGTGGTGCGGAAGTGGTGGTAGTACGTGATCACGCCATGCACTTCGGCGCGGGAAAGATTCAACGCGGAGGCGATCCGTGCGACGGAATCGGGCGGGATATAGCCAAACGCATCCTGAATATCGTGCAATATCGGCAACAAAGCGCCGGGACGGTTTTGCTGTGCGGCAATGATGAAATCAAGCTGCTGATGATCGTAATCCAGGCTCATTCTGCTTTAGCTCCTGTAACCTGCGTGATGATCTATATATGTTATTTTAAACATGTATATGCTTTAATAATGATCATTGCACCATGTTTGAGATGGTTGTGCCCTAATTAAGTTCAGAGAAGCTATCACATCACCCTGCCCCTCTCAATAGGTTATATATTGCATATATGAGTTTTGAAATACATCCGGAATGGAGCCTGAAAAAGCGCAAAGGTGCCACGGTTTCGTTGCCTTTGCTGCTGCAATTGCTTACCGCGATACGCGATCAGGGCAGCATCAGCAGCGCGGCCTCCAGCGCAAATCTTTCCTATCGGCACGCATGGGGGATATTGCGCGCATTCGAACTCGAGTTTTCCGCGCCGTTGCTGGAGAAATCCAGGGGAAAAGGAACGTTATTGACGCCACTGGCAGAGAAATTGATCTGGGCCGACAAACGCATCACCGCGCGCCTGACACCGATACTGGAAAGTTTCGCCTCCGAACTGGAGGCCATCCTGACCAGCGAACCGGCGGCACTGCGCATAACCGCATCCCACGGTTTTGCGGTCGAAGCGCTGATCAAACAACTCAATGCGGACAACGTTCCGGTCGAAATCAATTACCGCAGCAGCCTCGAAGCGGTGGCGGCCCTGGCACACAGCGAATGCGACCTGGCCGGATTCCATGTGCCGGTCGGCGAATTCAAACAAGCCGGCAAGCCGTACCTGAAATGGCTGAATCCGCAGCAACATGCGCTGGTCCATCTGGCGTACCGAACCCAGGGGCTGTTCATCGCGAAAGGCAATCCGAAAAACATACGGGGTCTGGCGGATTTAATGCGCAAGGACCTGCGCTTCGTAAACCGGCAAACCGGATCGGGGACAAAGATATTGCTCGAGTTGCTGCTTGCCAAGGAAAAAATAAACGCCCGGGACATCGCCGACTATGACAGCGCCGAATATACCCACGCGGCGGTGGCCGCTTTTGTCGCCAGCAATATGGCGGATGTGGGATTTGGCGTGGAGACCGCAGCCAGGCACTTCGATCTGGACTTCATTCCGATTGCGAAAGAGAACTATTTTTTCGCCTGCAAAGCCGGCGCGTTGAATCAGAGCCTGTTGAAATCAACACTCAATATCCTGCACAGCACGGCGTTCCGCAACACGGTCAACGGACTGGCCGGATACGATGGAACACATTCCGGCACGATCGCCACCTTCGACGAAACATTTTCCTAGCCGCGGAACGCGTCAGGTCTTATTCGCCAAGTTGATTCTGCGCGGTTGCCATATCCTGCGGCGTATCCAGGTCACAGAAACTGCGCAGCGCGGGATCGGCCGACAACAGCGCCGACTCGTCCACGTATCGTACCCGCAGCTGCTCAAGCACGGCACGCAAACTGTTTTTGCCTCCGCCAGCCAGATGCGCGCGCAGCGTGCCCAGGCAGCTCCCCGCATAATAGGCTGCCAGCGGCTGCAGGTGCCCCTGCACCACGGGGACGACAGCCTGGTAATCGCCACGATAGCTGGCCAGCAGCTCGACCATCGCCGGCTCCACGAACGGCATATCGCAGGCCACCACAAAGGCCCACGGCGTGGTGATGTGACCCAGAGCGGCGGCCAAGCCGGACAGCGGGCCGCC
>DATKVR010000012.1:0-14000 GCA_035529955.1 Gallionella sp. | reverse complement strand
CTGGCCGGTCCGGTCAGCGCGGCCGCGGTGATACTCGACCCGGGTAATCCCATTGACGGCCTGGCAGATTCAAAAAAGCTTAGCGAACGACAGCGTGACCAGCTCGCCCCGATCATTCGGGAGCGCGCGCTGGCATGGGCGGTGGCTTACGCCGATGTCGAGGAGATTGACCGGCTCAACATCCTGCAAGCCACGCTGCTGGCGATGCGCCGTGCCGTGCTGGCGCTCGGCATCCAGCCGCAGCAAGTGCTGGTGGACGGGTTGTATTGCCCTGACACCGGTATTCCGAGCGTTGCCATCGTGAAGGGTGATAGCAAGGTTGCCGCAATTTCCGCCGCTTCGATTCTGGCGAAGACCGCCCGGGACGCGCAGATGCTGGAGTTGCACGAGATCTATCCGAACTACGGGTTCGCCACACACAAAGGTTATCCCACCGCGGCGCATCTTGCCGCGTTGCGCGAACATGGTGTATCGATCGTGCATCGAAAAAGTTTCAGGCCGGTACGCGAGCTTCTGTTTCCTCGTGAAGGGCGGGGGTAGGGAAAAGCGCAATTTTCAGGTATCGTAATGACCCGTTTACCAACCCACTTTCCCGGATAAACATCATGACCCTGTTCAAACTGATCCATCTGCTTGCTGCCCTGATCTGGGTGGGGGGCATGTTCTTTGCCTATGTGGTGCTCAGACCCGCTGCAGTTGAAGTGCTCGACCCCCCGCAGCGATTGCGTTTGTGGGACACGGTATTTCGCCGCTTTTTCGTCTGGGTGTGGATTTCGATCGCAGCGATCCTGGTCAGCGGTTTGTACCTGGTCTATCTGTTGGGCGGCATGGCGCATGTGGGGATACACATCCACATCATGCTGACGATGGGCCTGGCGATGATGGTGATTTTCGGTTATGTGTATTTTGCCTGCTATGTGCCATTGCGCCTGAATGTTGCCAAGCAGCGCTGGAAAGAGGCGGGAGAGCTGCTGGCAAAAATTCGCAGGCTGATCGCGGTGAATCTGGTGTTGGGGCTGCTGACCGTGTGTGTGGCGGTGATCGGCATGGGGTGGGCATAGGTTGCTGTGCTGGATGGATGAGGCCTGATACGGCCGTACTGCCCGGCCGATAACCGTTTGGATTTCCGGCACCAACGGTGGCAGGTGCTTCGATTTCAACTTTCATTTTGGGGGATGTGGCAATGGATGAAAAAAACCCAGTCGCTCAACTCAAGGCGCGTCTCAATAAAGACAGCAGCGATATCGATGCCGCAATCGCGCTGGGTAACATTTTTTACGATCGAGGGGACGCCGGGCAATCCATACTCTATTACCGGCATGCGCTGGACATCAATCCTGATCTGGCCGGTGTGAGGACCGATCTCGGCACAATGTATTGGCGCAATGACGATATCAGCCTGGCTGAACAGGCTTTCCGCGAAGTGATAGCCCGGGATCCGGGCTTCGGACATGCCTACGTGAATCTTGGCTTGTTATTGCTTCGCGCCAAAAACGATGTAAGGGAAGCACGTGCGGTCTGGCAAAAATTGCTGGCGGCCAATCCGGAGCATGAAGTGGTGACCAGGACCCGGGAGTTGTTGCAGGAAACCGCGGCCCAGGTCGATTAGCGTTGGATAGCCGGGCTAAAGCATTTCGTATGCGAATCGCGTAATAATAAACGCATTGGCCGGGAGAATGCCGCTTCCCCGCCGCCCAGACTGGCCTGCTTACTTCCCTTCGCCCAGATCGAGTCTGCGCACGTAGTGACATGTATAGCCGCCGCGATGCTTGACCAGATATTTCTGGTGGTATTCCTCGGCACGCCAGAACTCGCGGAACGGCACGACCTCGGTCACTACCTTGGCGACCCATTCGCCCGAAGCTTCCACGGTGCGGATGACTTCCTCCGCAAGCTGTTTCTGCTCCTCGTCCAGGTAAAAGATCGCCGAGCGGTAGGACGTGCCGATGTCATTTCCCTGACGGTTCTTCGTGGTGGGGTTGTGCATGCGGAAGAACTCGAACAGCAGGTGGCGGAAGGTCAGTTGCTTGGGGTCGAACACCACCTTCAGCGCTTCCGCGTGTCCGTTGT
Source organism: Gallionella sp. (assembly GCA_035529955.1). GTDB lineage: Bacteria > Pseudomonadota > Gammaproteobacteria > Burkholderiales > Gallionellaceae > Gallionella. The sequence goes on along the minus strand of DATKVR010000012.1, from coordinate 11,930 downwards.
GCCTTTCATACGTCGCGTTCTGAACATCGCCGCCGGTGTAGCCGACTTCGGTTTCCAGCACGCCGGGAATTTGGCGCACCAGTTCTTCCATGCCCCAGAAGCAGCCCCCGGCCAGGTAGGCGGTTTGCGATTTGACGGGTTCATCCATGGTTGCTCCTAACGGCGTTCCTTTTTCATGGCCTGCGCAGCTTCGCGCTTTGCGTCTTTTTCTTTGGTGCTTGTGGCTACGGCCGCCCTGCGGACTTAACTTCGCTGCGCGTAGTTAGCCTACGCCGTAAACGGGCAAACTTTCAACGCCGTTCCTTCTTCATTGCTTGAGCGGCTTCACGCTTTGAGTCCTTTTCACGCTCAGTTGCCCGTTTATCATGCTGCTTTTTGCCCTTGGCAAGGCCGATCTCCAGCTTGACGCGGCCATTCTTGTAGTGCATGTCCAGCGGCATCAAGGTGTACCCTGCGCGCTGCACCTTGCCGATGATCCGGTCGATCTCCAGTTTGTGCAACAGCAGTTTGCGGGTGCGCACCGGATCGGGGTGGATGTGGGTGGAAGCATTCAGCAACGGGCTGATGTGCGAGCCGAACAGATACAGCGCACCGTCCTTTACGGTGACATAGGCTTCCTTGAGCTGTGCGCGTCCGGCACGGATGGCCTTGACTTCCCAGCCTTCCAGCATGATGCCGGCCTCGTATTTATCCTCGATGAAGTACTCGTGATATGCTTTTTTATTCTGGATGATGCTCATGATTCCGATCCAATTTCTTAGGTGAATCCGCATTGATTTCCCGGCTCACGCCCAATTAAAGCAACCAGCCATTCGAACTGGCTAGCAAAATGCGATAGTCAAGCCCCTGGTTATAGCCGTGCAATAAGCACTGTCCGCCTCATTCGCTCGTCATCGCCTAGCTTGGCTTTTAAATTAGAATTGGAATTAGGTGAGTTTTGCGGTGTGTTAGGCTATTCTACCAGCCTTTGGAATGACGGCCCTGATTGGCGATAGGGTTTGGCTATGGCTTTAGTGGAGAAAACAGTGTTGGTGGCGCACAGCGCCGAGCAGATGTTCAATCTGGTGGATCGTGTGGAAGAATACCCGAGTTTTCTGCCATGGTGCGGGGGAGCCAGCGTAACCGAACTGGATGGCGCAACGGTTCATGCCACGGTGCACATCGATTATCACCATCTCAAGCAAAGCTTCACCACCGAGAACGTGCGCTGGCCGCCGCACCAGATCGACATGACTTTGCAGCGTGGACCGTTCAAGCATCTCGACGGCAGTTGGCGTTTTATCCCGTTGAGCGACTCAGCCTGTAAAATAGCGTTCTCCCTGCACTATGATTTTTCCAGCAGATTGCTGGAAAAAATGGTCGGCCCGGTGTTCCATTACATTGCAAACAGTTTTGTGGATGCATTCATCCAGCGTGCAGATAAGGTTTATTCGAACAAATGAGCGACAGGATCAATATCGAAGTGGTGTATGCCCTGGCCAACGAGCAGACGCTCCTGAGGCAGCCGGTAGCGCCGGGCACGACCGTGGCGGATGCGATCAAGGCGAGCGGGATTATGCACAAGCATCCTGAAATCGACCTGGCGATCAACAAGCTGGGCATATTCGGCAAGCTGACCAAGGCAGATGCGGTGGTGCGCGACCGGGATCGCATCGAGATTTACCGTCCCTTGATCGCCGATCCCAAGGAGGTGCGCCGCAAGCGCGCCGAACAGGGCAAGGTCATGAAGAAGGGCGGCGGCGATGCGTGACACCTTTATCAATCTACTGTGCAGCCGAATCGCGTTGTCGCGTGCTCGCTCGTTCCTCGCCTACCAAATACGGTATGTCTCGTCGCTCGCTCCGCGTCTCCTAGCGCTTCGGCTTGCTCGTAACGATTGCTAAAGGTGTCAGATTGCTAGATTACGACCTGCATTGCCATTCCAACATCTCCGATGGCACGCTGACGCCTGAAGAATTGGTGGAACGTGCCGCCGGACGTGGCGTTAAAGCGATGGCGCTGACCGATCATGATGACATGGATGGCCTGGATGAGGCACGCGCCACCGCTGCCCGGCACGGTATGGCTTTTATCAATGGTGTGGAAGTGTCCGTGTCGTGGCGCAGCCATACCCTGCACATCGTCGGATTGAACATTGCACCGAGTTATACTCCGCTGGCCGAGGGTTTGCGCATGGTGCGCAGCGGACGCGGCGAGCGTGCCAGAAAAATGTCCGATGCGCTGGCCAAGGCGGGTATCGGTGGGGCGCTGGAGGGCGCATATCATTTTGCCAGCAATCCCAACATGATCAGCCGCACCCACTTTGCCCGCTTTCTGGTCGAGTCCGGACATTGCAAGGACGTCAAAAGCGTGTTCAACCGCTATCTGGTAAAGGGCAAGCCGGGCTACGTGCCCCATCAATGGGCGGTTTTGGCAGATGCGGTCGGCTGGATACGCGGCAGCGGCGGTGTGGCGGTGCTGGCGCATCCCGGCCGCTACATGAGCGGGCGCAGCGGCATGGGCAAGAAGACCATGCATGAATTGCTGACCGAGTTCGTCGAACTTGGCGGGCAGGGGTTGGAGGTTGTGACCGGCAGCCATACCCCCGATCAATATGCCGAGTTTGCGCGTTATGCCGAAGAATTCAATTTGCTGGCCTCGTGCGGTTCGGATTTTCACGGTCCGGGCGAAAGCTATCGCGATATGGGACGACTGCCGGACTTTCCGCTGGGTTGCCGTCCGGTTTGGCAGGCATGGGAAACAGAAAAATGAAAAACAGCGCATTTGAAAATGGGGATCCGATAATTCAAGATTTGCCCAAACTCCCAACAAGGGGACGCCGATCCGCCGCGGTCAAAAGCAGCCCGTGCGGAACCGTCAGCAAGGCACGCAAGTGGTGTGTGCGACGCAGCATAACCCGCTGCCCGGTTGCCGCAGGTTGGCGACGCGGTGTAACGGCGGGAAGTTTAACCGGCCGGGATGAAAGTTGATTCTTATGTCACAGTTTTTTACGATCCATCCCGACAATCCAAACCCGCGCCTGATACGCCAGGCCGCCGAAGTGCTGCGCGACGGGGGGATTGTGGTGTACCCGACCGATTCCTGCTATGCGCTGGGCTGTCATCTCGACGACAAAGATGCCATGACCCGCATAAGGCAGATACGCGGGCTGGACGAACAGCATCATCTGACTCTGATGTGCCGCGACTTGTCCGAGATTTCCCGCTACGCACAGGTGGATAACGTGCAGTTCAGGCTGCTCAAGAACAACACGCCGGGCAGTTACACTTTTATCCTGAGGGCGACCAAGGAGGTGCCGAAGCGCTTGCAGCATCCCAAGCGCAGCACGATCGGTATCCGGGTTCCCGATCATTTGGTGGCGCTGGCATTGCTGGAAGAACTGGGCGAGCCGATGTGCAGCACCACGCTGATCTTGCCCGATGAAGCGGGGCCGTTGAACGATACCAGCCGCATACGCGACCTGCTGGAAAAACGGGTTGAACTGGTTATCGACGGCGGGGCAGTGGGGCTGGATTTCACCACCGTGATCGATTTGACCGGCGAAACGCCGCTATTGCTGCGCCGCGGCAAGGGCGAGATCGCCCCGTTCGGGATTGAAGAAAATTTATCATCATGATGGGAAATAAATGCAAATCGAACAGCTGATACGAGATGTCGCGATCGGGGCTATTCCGATTTTGTTCGCCATTACCCTGCACGAAGCGGCGCATGGCTACGTGGCGAGACATTTTGGCGACATGACCGCCGAAAAAGCCGGGCGCATCAGCCTCAATCCGCTGCACCATATTGATCCGGTCGGCACGATATTGCTGCCGCTGCTGATGTTCTGGGCAACATCGGGAGCATTCGTCTTTGGTTGGGCCAAACCGGTGCCGGTCAATTTTGCCGCATTGCGGCGCCCCAAGCAGGATATGCTTTGGGTTGCGATAGCCGGCCCGGCTTCCAATCTGGCGATGGCACTGGGTTGGGCATTGCTCTATAAGCTGGGGCTGATATTTCCGGAAAATTACTTTTCCGGGCCGCTGCTTGGCATGGCGCAGATCGGGATGCAAATCAACGTGATATTGATGGTGCTGAACCTGTTGCCACTGCCGCCGCTGGATGGCGGACGCGTGGCGGTCAGCCTGTTGCCGCATCGCCAGGCATTTCAACTGGCGAGAGTGGAGCCGTATGGCATGTTCATTTTGATCTTGCTGGCAGTCACGCAGGTGTTGGGTTTGATACTCTTGCCGCTGGTGAACATGGTGTTTAAACTGATTTTGTTGATATTTGGGATTTAAACATGTTTGCTGAACGTGTGTTATCGGGTATGCGCCCCACCGGAAGTTTGCATCTGGGCCATTACCACGGGGTGCTGAAAAATTGGATACAGATGCAGAACGAATACGAATGCCTGTTCTTCGTGGCCGACTGGCACGCGCTGACCACGCATTACGACACGCCCCATGTTATCGAACAAAGTGTGTGGGACATGGTGGTGGACTGGCTGGCCGCCGGCGTAAACCCGGCGCGCGCCACACTGTTCATTCAGTCACGGGTGCCGGAACATGCCGAGCTGCATCTGCTGTTGTCGATGATCACGCCGCTGGGCTGGTTGGAACGCATGCCGACCTATAAGGACCAGCAGGAAAAATTGACCAGCAAGGACCTGTCCACTTATGGCTTCCTCGGCTATCCGCTGTTGATGAGTGCGGATGTGCTGATCTATCGGGCCACACAAGTGCCGGTGGGCGAGGACCAGGTGCCGCATATCGAATTCACCCGCGAACTTGCGCGCCGTTTCAACCACATCTACGGCCGCGAGCCGGGTTTCGAGGAGAAAGCCGAGGCCGCAGTCAAGAAACTCGGCAGCAAGCGGGCCAAGCTGTACAACGAGCTGCGCACCCGTTTCCAGGAACAGGGCGACGACGAGGCGATCGAGTCCGCCAAAGCCCTGCTGGACGAGCAACAGAGCCTGAGTCATGGCGACCGCGAACGGCTGTTCGGCTATCTGGAAGGCGGAGGCAAGATGATCCTGTCCGAGCCGCGGGCGATGCTTACCGCCGCCGCAAAGATGCCGGGTCTGGACGGCCAGAAGATGTCCAAGTCGTATAACAACACCATTACCCTGCGCGAAGACGAAGTCAGCGTGAACAAGAAGATCCGCACCATGCCGACCGACCCGGCGCGTATCCGCCGCAGCGACGCGGGCGATCCCGCCAAGTGTCCGGTGTGGCCGTTGCATCTGGTTTATTCGAACGAGCAAACCAGGCAGTGGGTGATGCAGGGATGCAAGAGCGCGGGTATCGGCTGCATCGAGTGCAAACAGCCGCTGATCGCCGCGGTGCTGGAAGAACAACGCCCGATGCGCGAACGCGCGCAACAGTATCTGGATGACCCGGCGCTGGTTCGCAACATCATCGCGGACGGATGCGAGAAGGCGCGCAAGCTTGCTTCCGAGACCATGCGCGATGTGCGCGAGGCGATGGGGCTGGGTTATAGCTGAGCGGCAATGCCGGGAAGATGCCACGAAGGATGATCGAGACGCCAAAGCAAATGGTTCCATATGCGCATATCCACGGCGAACCGCTGCTGGAGTTGCCGCAGGATCTGTATATTCCGCCGGACGCGCTGGAACTGGTGCTGGAAACCTTTCAGGGACCGCTTGACCTGCTGTTGTACCTGATCCGCAAGCACAACCTCGACGTGCTGGATATCCCGATGGCCGAACTGACCCGCCAGTACATCGGTTACATCGAGATGATGCAGAAGCACCGCCTGGAACTGGCGGCTGATTACCTGCTGATGGCGGCGGTGCTGATCGAGATCAAGTCGCGCATGCTGCTGCCGCGTCCGGCCAAAGCCAGCGCGGAAGGCGACGAAGATCCGCGCGCCGAATTGATGCGCCGCCTGCTGGAATACGAGCAAATGAAACTTGCCGCGCAAAAGCTCAACGAACTGCCGCAAGCCGGACGCGATTTCGAGATCGTGCAGGTGCTGATCGAAAGTACCGTGCGCGAACGTTTGCCCGAAGTCAGCGTGGAAGACCTGCGGCTGGCCTGGCTGGGACTGCTGGCTCGCGCCAAAGTGAACACGCATCACAAGGTGCGGCGCGAACAGCTTTCGGTGCGCGAACAGATGACGCACATTCTGCGCTGTTTGCAGACCGGCGAATTCGTCGAGTTCGCCCATCTGTTCGATACGGAAGGCGGCGTGCCGAAACTGATTGTGACTTTCATTGCGATTCTGGAACTGGCCAAGGAATATCTGGTTGAAATCCAACAAAGTGAAACATTGGGGAATATCTATGTCCGAACTAGCCGAGCCATTACCGCCGAATGATTCAGTAGTGCGGGTTGACGTGTCGCCAGACACGGAGCAGCTCAAACGTGTGCTGGAAACCGCGTTGCTGACCGCCAGCGAACCGCTGCCGGTGTCGGAGCTGAAAAAACTCAGCGACACGCCGGTCGATAACCGCCAGATCGATGCGCTGCTCGAAGAACTCGCCCAGGCTTGGCAAGGGCGCGGCGTGGAACTGGGCCGCGTTGCGAGCGGCTGGCGGTTCAGGGCCAAACCGGAAATGCAGGCATATCTCGACCGGCTCAATCCGCAAAAAACGCCGCGCTATTCGCGCGCGGTGCTCGAAACGCTTGCCATCATCGCCTACCACCAGCCCGTTACGCGTGGCGATATAGAGGAAATTCGCGGCGTGGCGGTTGCCTCGCAAATTCTCAAGACGCTGGAAGCGCGCGGCTGGGTCGAAGTGGTCGGAACCCGCGACACGCCGGGGAAACCGGAATTGTTCGCCACCACCAAACAACTTCTGGACGACCTTAATCTGCGCGCATTGCAGGAACTGCCGTCGTTGCAGGAAATCGGCGCGTTGCTGGAGCAGGATAACGCTGCCCGGGCATGATGGCGGGCGAGGAATGAAGTCGATCCAGTCCCGCGACAATGCTTTCTACAAGGAGCTTGCCAAACTCTCGGGTTCGGCACGGCAGCGCAGCAAATCCGGACAGGCTTTGCTGGACGGCGCGCATTTGCTTGCGGCGTACCTGGACTGCGGCAATCGGCCGCGCCATATCCTGTTGAACGCGGCAGCACAGCAAGATGACGAGATAGCTGGTTTGCTGGATCGCATCCGGGACGTGCCGGTCACGCAACTGGATGACAAGTTGTTCGCGGAACTCAGCGAACTCAAAACACCGACCGGCATCCTTGCCTTGATTGATATCCCCGAGCCGGATCCACACGCCGTACAAAGCCAATTTGCGCTACTGCTGGAAAATATTCAGGACCCGGGCAACCTGGGATCGATGCTGCGATCCGCGGCGGCGGCGGGATGCGATGCGGTGTTCCTGTCTCAGGCCTGCGCCGATGCATGGTCGCCCAGGGTACTGCGCGCGGCGATGGGCGGCCATTTCGCATTGACCATCCATGAACACGCCGACTTGAAGGATATTGCCGCCCGGTTCAACGGCGCCACGTTTGGCGCGACCCTGCAGGCGCGCGATAGCCTGTATGGACATGACTACACCGGAAATGTCGCGTTTGTATTCGGCAACGAGGGCGCCGGATTGTCACAGCCGTTGGTGGATTCGGTGCATCACACCATCGTGATTCCGATGGCCGGGAAGGTGGAGTCGCTCAATGCCGCTGCTGCTGCCGCGGTATGCCTGTTTGAAGCTGCGCGCCAGCGAGGCTGGAAACGCTAGCGCTTCAACCCGGCCTGGAACAGGATGGTGGTCGCGATTTCTTCCACTGACATGCTGGTCACATCGAGACAGGTTACGCCGGACTGGCGCAGCAGGCTCTCGGCCTGCTGTGTTTCGAAGCGGCAATTTTCCAAAGACGAATAGCGGCTGTTCGGCGATCTTTCCGAGCGTATCTGTTGCAGACGTTCGGGTTGAATAGTCAATCCGAAAATTTTGCTTTTCAGCCCCTTCAAAGCGGGTGGAAGGTCGCTGGAAGAAAAGTCCTCGGCGACCAGCGGATAATTGGCGGCATAAACGCCGAACTGCAACGCAAGGTAAAGCGAAGTCGGTGTTTTTCCGCAACGCGATACGCCGACCAGGATGACATCGGCGTTGTGCAATTCCTTGGAGATACCCCCGTCATCGTGGTTAAGCGCATAATTCACCGCATCCATACGCGCACTGTAATTGGCTCCTGCCGCATGCGAGCGGCCCACGGCATGCGAAGAAAGTTGCCCGAGTTCTGTCTCCATCGGCACGATGAACATTTCAAACAGGTCGAGGATCAGGGCATCGCTGTGCCGGATGATATCAAGTACCGCTGCCTCGGTTAGCGTGCTGAACACAATGGGACGCTGGCCATCGTTCATTGCAGTCTGGTTGATGCGGGCCACAGCGTCACGCGCCTTGTCCACGGAATCGAGGAATGGCAGGGTGATCTTGTCGAAAACGATACCTTCGAACTGGCTCAACAGGCTGCGTCCAAGACTTTCCGCGGTGAGGCCGGTGCGGTCCGATAGAAAAAATGCGCTGCGTTGTTTGCTCATCACGGCACCTCTGTGGAATGGTGTCTATGATAAACTGTAACACTTGTCGAATGGGGAACGCTATGACGCAATATATCGCCAACTTTACTTCTTTGCGCATGACCGATGTGGGCAGCGTTGGCGGCAAGAACGCCTCGCTCGGCGAAATGATCAGCCAGCTTACCCATCTCGGCGTGCGCGTTCCCGGCGGTTTCGCCACGACGGCTGATGCTTACCGCGATTTCCTTGCGCAAAGCGGGCTCGATAAACGCATTCAGGACTTGCTGGAAACGCTCGACATCGAAGACGTCACTGCGCTGGCCAAGGCCGGAAAACAGATACGGCTATGGATAATCGAGACGCCATTTTCACCGCACCTCGATAAAGAGATACGTGACGCCTACGAAAAGCTGCAAGCCGAGGCGGGTACCGAAGCGACCTGGGCGGTGCGCTCCTCTGCCACTGCAGAAGACTTGCCCGATGCATCCTTTGCCGGACAGCAGGAAACTTTTCTCAACATCCAGGGCGCAGACAATGTGCTGCATGCCATCAAGGAAGTGTTTGCCTCGCTGTACAACGATCGCGCCATCGCTTACCGCGTGCACCAGGGTTATGCACATCACGACGTGGCGCTGTCGGCAGGTGTGCAGCGTATGGTGCGCAGCGATTTGGGCTCGAGCGGTGTGATGTTCACGCTGGATACCGAGTCCGGTTTCGACCAGGTCGTATTCGTTACTTCGGCATACGGTTTGGGTGAGACCGTGGTGCAGGGCGCAGTGAACCCGGATGAGTTCTACGCTTACAAACCTGCCCTCAAGGCAGGCAAGCGCGCAGTTATCCGGCGCAATCTCGGTACCAAGGCGATCAAGATGGAATTTGATACCGCGCGCCAGGCCGGGCGTTCGGTGCGCACGGTGGAGGTATCGCCGGCACAGCGGAACCAATTCTCGATCAACGATGCCGAGGTGGAAGAGCTGGGGCGATATGCGCTTACCATCGAGCAACATTACGGCCGGGCAATGGACATCGAATGGGGAAAGGATGGTGCGGATGGCAAGCTCTATATCCTGCAGGCGCGGCCGGAAACGGTGCGAACCCAGGACAAGCTGGAGACGTTGCGCCGTTACCGCATCAAGCAAGCGGGTACCGTGCGGGTCAGCGGCCGTGCGATCGGACAACGCATCGGCAGCGGCCGCGTGTGCCTGATCACCGATGCCAGCGAGATGAGCAAGGTACAGCCGGGCGACGTGCTGGTCACCGATATGACCGATCCGGACTGGGAACCGATCATGAAGCGCGCATCCGCTATCGTCACCAATCGCGGCGGTCGTACTTGTCATGCCGCAATCATCGCACGCGAACTCGGCGTTCCGGCGGTTGTCGGTTGCGGCGATGCGACCGAATTGCTCAAACAGGGTGAAGAGGTCACGGTGTCGTGTGCCGAAGGCGATGTCGGCAAGGTGTATGCGGGCAAGATCGATTTCGAAGTGATCGATCTGGCGCTGGACAAGATGCCGGTGCCGCCGGTCAAGATTTCGATGAACGTCGGCAATCCGGAGTTGGCGTTCGAGTTTTGCCGCTTGCCCAATGCAGGCATCGGGCTGGCGCGGCTGGAATTCATCATCGCGCGCATGATCGGCGTGCATCCCAAGGCAGTGCTTAACTATCCAAACTTGCCTGCGGATCTGAAGGCGCAAGTTGAAGCGAAATGTGCCGGTTATGCGACCCCGGTGGATTTCTATGTCGAGAAACTGGTCGAGGGTATCGCCACGCTGGGTGCCGCATTTGCGCCCAAGCCGGTGATCGTGCGCCTGTCCGATTTCAAGTCGAATGAATATTCCAGCCTGATCGGCGGCAAACAGTACGAGCCGGAGGAAGAAAACCCGATGCTGGGTTTCCGCGGCGCGTCGCGCTACATCGCGGAGGGCTTTCAGGATTGCTTCGCGCTGGAGTGCCGTGCAATGAAGCGTGTCCGCGATGAAATGGGGCTGACCAATGTCGAAGTGATGATCCCGTTCGTGCGCACCGTCGATGAAGCGCGCGGCGTGGTCGCCGTGCTGGAAAAAAACGGGCTGAAGCGCGGCATGAATGGTTTGCGCTTGATCATGATGTGCGAAATTCCCTCGAATGCACTCATTGCGGATCAGTTCCTCGAATACTTTGACGGATTCTCGATCGGTTCCAACGATTTGACCCAGCTTACGCTGGGTATCGACCGCGATTCCAGCATCGTCGCAGGCAGTTTCGATGAACGCAATCCCGCGGTGAAAGTCATGCTGAGCATGGCCATCCAGGCTTGCCGCAAGGCCGGCAAATACGTCGGCATATGCGGTCAGGGGCCATCCGACCATCCCGATTTTGCGGAATGGCTGGTAGAGCAGGGAATCGAATCGATTTCCCTGAATCCGGATACGGTGGTGCAGACGTGGCTGCTGTTGAGCAAGGCGGCTACCCCCTGATTTGTCAGCACAAAATCCTTGACCTGCAAGAAAATTTGGCTATAATGCGCGCCCCTGTGAGCCTGATGTTCAGTCTTGCAAACCACCTTGCTCCACCGCACCGCAAGCGGGGGGCTTTAACCACAAGGAGAAGTAATGCGACATTACGAAATCGTCTTTATTGTGCATCCCGATCAAAGCGAGCAAGTGCCCGCCATGGTCGAGCGCTATCGCACACTGGTCACCACCAATGGTGGCCATATCCACCGTCTGGAAGACTGGGGCCGCCGCCAGTTGGCTTACCCGATCCAAAAGATCCACAAGGCGCACTATGTGCTGATGAATATTGAATGCAATCAGGAAACGCTGGACGAACTGGAGCACGCTTTCCGCTTCAATGATGCGGTGTTGCGTCACCTGACCGTGAAGACCAAGGCTGCGGTTGTTGAACCGTCGGCAATGATGAAGGAAGAAAAGCCCCGCTCTATGCAGACTGAAAGCCCCGCTGCAGTGGTCGCTCCGGCTCCCGCAGCTCCGGTAGAAAGCGCCGCAGAAGCTTGATCCGGCTGGAAATTGGAGCGTAACCAGGCTGTCGTCAGCGGAGAATTGATCGAGCCGGGCAGTGTGCGTTTTACCCCGGCAGGGGTGCCGAGGTTGGCCTGATCATAAGCCAGACCACACGGCAGTTCGAAACAAACGGATTACGGCAGGTACCATGCGAAGTGAACGCGCTGGCACTGGCCGAAGTGGCCGAAAAGGCCACCCTGATTGCAGTAGGACAGAACGTAAATCTGCGAGGTTTTTACCCCGGAAAGTATCCGCAGCAGGCAACTGGTTTTGCATATAAACGACATAATTTTGGAATAAGGAAATATCATGGCTCGTCCATCAGACAAAAAGAAAGATGACAAGAACAAACGCTCTTCCCGCAACAACCTGTTCAAGCGCCGCAAGTTCTGCCGCTTTACAGTAGAGAAGATCGCCGAAGTCGATTACAAGGATATCAACATCCT
>DATKVR010000011.1:0-30233 GCA_035529955.1 Gallionella sp. | reverse complement strand
GCTGGATATTTTACACCTCGACCGGCGAGCAAATGGAACGCTGATGCCGTTAGCGCAAATTTTTATTCCATATTTTCCATGACACCACCCACCGCGCTCACTTCTCGATAGTGAAAACGTTCTATCAAGCTACCGTTAAGCCTGGCTTAAGTGTCGCTGCCTTATCCTGATGACATGGTTAACACGTTTGCCAGCGTAATCGCCAAGGATGGCGCATGCGATCGGCGCAAGATACATCCCGGGAAAGTTACTGATGAGGCGCTTGAAAACGGGAATGGCGAGAACGGTTTGCGCTATTCTTTCGGTATCAAGCGCGGTAACACAGCCGAAAACCATGATTGGGCGTGAATGCGATGACCGGCAAGGTGTTGGATAATGCGCCGGAAGGACCGAATCCGGACTGACGGAGAAAAATTATATGCGGCTGCTGGTGGTGGAAGACGATCCAATGATCGGGGAAAGCATACAGCATGGACTCAGGAAATCCGGCTTTGCCGCAGACTGGGTGCGGGATGGCAAGTCGGCCGAACTCGCGCTGGGAAACGGCGTATATGACCTGATGATCCTGGATCTGGGTCTTCCCAGCAAAAGTGGCCTGGAGTTGCTCGGCCAGTTGCGTGAACAGGGAAACGAGATACCCGTGCTGATCGTCACCGCCCGTGACTCGGTGGACGACAGGGTGGCCGGCCTGAATGCCGGCGCAGACGATTACCTGGTCAAGCCATTCGATTTCAACGAGCTGAATGCGCGTGTCAATGCGGTGATGCGCCGTCGCGCGGGCAAGAGCAGCCCGTTGATGATATATGGCGCATTGACATTGGATCCCATCGCGCACCAGGCAACCCTGCGCGGGAGTTCGGTCGTGCTTTCTGCAAAGGAATTTGCGCTGTTGCGCGCGTTGATGGCGGTGCCGGGTGCGGTCCTGTCCCGTGCCGAACTCGAAGAAGCGTTATACGGATGGAATGAAGAGGTGGGAAGCAATGCAGTCGAGGTCCACATCCACAATTTGCGCAACAAGCTTGGCAGCCATGCCATCCTCAATATACGTGGCGCGGGTTACCGTGTGTCCATGCTGAACGATGTCGATTCGTAAAAATCTGCTGATCTGGCTGTTGACCGGTTTTATATTTGCCGGTCTGGGTACCGGGATTGCCACCTATTACAAGACCCATGAAGAGGTCGGCGAAATGCTCGATTACGAGCTGCGCCAGATTGCCTATTCAATGCAGCATTCCAGCAGTTTTATGCCGGATCAGCTTAAAAAAATAGACGAGTCAAGCCGCGACGACAACGATTTCGTCGTTCAAGTATGGAACGAGCATGGCAAGCTGATTTACTCGTCCCTGCCTTCCGCCAAATTGCCGCAGGGATCCCGGCCAGGCTTCTCAACCATAACCAGGCTCACTGGCGATTGGCGGGCATACACGCTGTTTACAGATGACCGGGTTATACAGACTGCACAATCCGAGGGCGATCGTTGGGAAATCGCCGCGGGAATAGCCATGCGCATGCTGGCTCCGCTTGCCGTATTGGTACCGGTGTTGGTCTTTCTGGGCTGGATCGCGGTCAGAAAAAGCCTGGCTCCTTTGGCGCGCGTGACTGCGGAAGTCGAGCAGCGCGATGCGTCCGCCATGGCGCCACTGGATACTGGAGCTGTCCCTGAAGAAATCCGTCCTCTGTTGATGGCACTTAACCGGCTGTTGGGTCGTCTGGATGAATCCATCGCTTCGCAGCGGCGCTTCGTAGCTGATGCCGCGCATGAGCTGCGTACACCGCTGACTGCACTTTCGCTGCAGGCGCAACTGGTTGAACAGGCACAGGATGCAGGGGAACGAATCGAATCGGCGAGGAACTTGCGTCTTGGCATCGCGCGCGCATCCCATTTGGTCAACCAGTTGCTGACACTTGCGCGCCAGGAACCGGGTGCGCAGCGCCCGTTTGCCCGCGTTGATCTTGCGCAGCTCGCTCGCCAGGTGGCCGGTGAACTGGCACCGTTGGCAGATTTAAAGAAGATCGATCTTGGCGTCAGTGCCAATCAAACCGAATGGGTGAGCGGGGATGAGGACGCGTTAAGGATATTGGTAGGCAATTTGATCGACAATGCGATTCGTTACACGCCGGAAGGCGGGAAGGTGGATATGAACCTTGCCACGCAAGATAACCGTCTGGTGCTTGAAGTAAAGGACAACGGGCCCGGTATTATGCCCAGTGAGCGGGAGAAAATTTTCGAGCGGTTTTATCGGATTGCCGGAAACGAGGTTCAGGGCAGCGGACTGGGATTGGCCATCGTCATGCAGATTGTTGAAAGACACGGTGCAGTTATCGATATTTCCGCCGGTGAGAACGGAACGGGCGCGGTATTCAGCATCCAATTCCCATTGCATTCCCCGGGTTGAGCAGCCGCCTGAAATTTTCAGGCGGAACCATTACGGACGGTCGCATGAACTTTAACGCGTTCCCGGCATCGGAACGTATCCCGGACATTGCAGCAATGTCCCAACTTTTGGGTAAGGAGGTATTATGTTGAAAGGTGTTGTTTGGGGTATCACATTAACGATAGCGATTGCCCTGATAAGTGTTTACGCGCTATTGCACAGCGGCATGATTCCGGCCAATGCCGATGCAAAACCGGGCGGACTGGAACTCTGGATGGCGGGAACTTCGCTGGATGCGACACTGGATCGATACGCCCCGAAGGAGCAGAATCCGGTGGCGCTGACCGACCAGAACCTCCTTGAGGGCGTTCGGCTTTTCGGTGAAAACTGTGCGGTTTGTCATGGTTCCGCAAAGGGAGCGAAGTCACCATCACCGATAGCGAAAGGCGAGTATCCCAGGCCTCCCCAGTTGGCGACCGACGGTGTCGAGGACGACCCGGAAGGTGATTCGTTCTGGAAGATCAAGCATGGCATACGCCTGACCGGCATGCCTTCGTTCGGCTACACCCTCAAGGACGAACAGATCTGGACACTCGCACTGTTCCTGAAGCACATGGACAAGCTGCCGCCCCCGGTGCAGCAGGCCTGGCAGAAAGTCAGTAATTGGCCGGTGATACCCGCCAATCAGCAGGACAATAAATAGCACGCAGAAAATTATCGGCACGGTATTCCTCCGTTCGGGATAACCGTGCCCGCTTTGATCCGCAGCGAGCCGTCACAGTATTTATCAAAATTGTGCAAACTGTAATAGAATTGCACCTGCCGCGGGTGTGGTTCAACAGTGTAACAGCGGCCTTCCCGGCCTCCTGCAATGACGCTGGCCCGCCCATCAAATTCATATCGCATCTGGTCTAACCGAGCGCCAAACAAAAAGTGATTACCGTCAGCATTAACGGCACGACTCGCCAGCTTCCCGATTCTGCCGGTGTGGCCGTCCTTCTGGAAGAAATGGGCCTGACCGGAAAGCGCATTGCATTGGAACGCAACGGCGAAATCGTGCCGCGCAGTTTGTTTGCCACGCAGCAATTGGCAGACGGGGATAAACTGGAAATAGTCGTGGCGGTAGGCGGTGGCTAGCCAACGACTTGGCTGGCGTCGTATGACAGCTTGGTCGGCTGGCTATGTGAAACTGACCAGCCTGCGTGTATTGTTCGGGCTTCAGCCCGTTACAATCACGGCGTACCCCTTGCGTGTGGACTTATGTGACCGTCTTTCGGGTGCCCGGCCAACAGTTCTTCGGTTGGTAATTAGCCGGATAGCTATGCGAAGCTAAACAACAAGGAATGTAATGAACGACAAACTGATCATCGCGGGTAAAAGTTATCAATCACGGCTGCTGGTCGGCACCGGCAAATACAAGGATTTCGCCGAGACCAGGGCGGCGGTGGAAGCCAGCGGTGCCGAGATCATCACCATCGCGATCCGGCGCAGCAATATAGGCCAGAATCCCGGCGAACCCAGCCTGCTGGAGATCCTGCCGCCGTCGAAATACACACTGCTGCCCAACACCGCCGGTTGCTATTCCGCCGAGGATGCGGTGCGCACCCTGCGTCTGGCACGCGAATTGTTGGACGGACACAGTCTGGTCAAACTGGAAGTGCTGGGCGATCCGCAATCGCTGTACCCCAATGTGATCGAAACCATCGCGGCGGCCAAGACGCTGGTCGCGGAAGGATTCCAGGTGATGGTGTATACCTCGGACGATCCGATCATCGCAAAACAGCTGGAAGACATCGGCTGCGTCGCGATCATGCCGCTGGCCTCGCTGATCGGTTCAGGGATGGGCATCCTCAACCCGTGGAACCTGCAGCTGATCATGGAACGCGTGCAGGTACCGGTGATCGTCGATGCCGGTGTCGGCACCGCATCGGACGCCGCGATCGCAATGGAACTGGGCTGCGACGGTGTGCTGATGAACACCGCGATTGCCGGCGCGCAGCAACCGGTGCTGATGGCATCCGCGATGAGAAAGTCGGTGGAAGCCGGCCGGTCCGCCTATCTGGCCGGGCGCATGCCGAAAAAACTATACAGCGCCAGCCCCAGTTCGCCGACGGCGGGAATCATCAGTTCGGCGCGCGGTTAAAAACTTTTCCCGGATTTGCGTAGGGTGGGCACGTTCTTGTGCCCACGCGAATACCAAACCGCGTGGGCAGACGAAAAACCTGTCTGCCCACCCTACCCGGCTTTCATATATCCAATAAGGGCGCGATGAATCGCGCCCCTGCAACGTCATGACCGATACCACCGACCTCAGCAAACGCCACATCCGCAGCTACGTGCTGCGCCAGGGCCGCGTCTCGCCCGCGCAGCAGCGCGCCTGCGAAACGCTGCTGCCGCGCTTCGGTATCGCCTACGCCGCAAAAGCACTCGACCTCGAACAGGCTTTCGGACGCAGTGCACCCAGGATATTGGAGATCGGCTTCGGCATGGGTGACAGTACCGCAACCATTGCGCTCGCCCATCCGGAGAATGATTATCTGGCGCTGGAAGTGCACACTCCCGGGGTGGGCAACCTGCTCAAGCTGATCGACTCGCAACAGATACACAACATCCGTATCATCCGGCACGACGCGGTGGAAGTGCTGCGCGACATGATCGCAGCAGACACGCTGGACGGCGTGCACATCTTTTTCCCTGACCCGTGGCACAAGGCGCGCCACAACAAGCGCCGTTTGATCCAGGCGCCGTTCATCGCGCAGCTGGTGCAGAAACTCAAGCCAGGCGGATACATCCATGTCGCCACCGATTGGCAGGATTACGCCGAACAGGTGCTGGCGGTATTGGCTGCGGAACCGCTGCTGGAAAATACCGCGGCGGGTTACGCACCGCGCCCGGACTATCGCCCGCTCACCAAGTTCGAGCAGCGCGGGATTCGCCTCGGGCACGGGGTGTGGGATATGGTGTTTTGCAGGAAATAAGCAGTGCCGCAACGGCGCCTGTCAGGCGCCGTCCAATTCCAGATTGGGCGCCCGTTTCAACAGCGCGGTGACCATTTCCGCCGGAGGAACATGCTCGTAGAGGATGCGATAGACAGCTTCGCAGATCGGCATTGCGACGCCCAGGCGCTGGGCAAGCTGGTGCACTTCGCGCACCGTATACACGCCCTCGGCAACATGCCCGAGCCTGCGCAATATTTCCGGCAAATCATGCTGCTGCACCAGCAGCAAGCCGACTTGCCGATTGCGCGACAAATCGCCGGTACAGGTCAGGATCAAATCACCCACGCCGGAGAGTCCGCTGAGGGTTTCGGATCGCCCGCCGAGATTCAGTCCGAGCCGGGTGATTTCCGCCAGCCCGCGGGTCAGCAGGGCGGCGCGCGCATTAAGGCCGAGCCCCAGCCCGTCGCTGATGCCGGCCGCGATCGCCATCACGTTCTTTACCGCTCCGCCAACCTCAACACCGACCATGTCATTGCTTGCGTAGATGCGCAGGTATGCATGGTGCAATGCCTGCGCGGTACTGCGCGCAAATTCTTCGTCAGCAGACGCGAGCGTCAACGCGGTTGGAAAACCGCGCGCGACTTCCTGCGCGAAACTCGGTCCGGACAATACGCCGTATTTGCATCCTTCAGGCAATACTTCGGCAACAACCTGATGCGGTAATTTTGCAGTCTCCGCCTCAAAGCCTTTGCACAGCCATACCACGTTGAAGGGTCGGCCCAATTGCACCAGCTGCTGCAAGGCCTGGCGCAATGCAGCGGTGGGTACCGCGATAATTACCAGCTCTGCGGCCGCCAATGCAGCGTGAAAATCCGCGTTAAATTCAATCTCTGCGGGCAGCAAAATGTCCGGGAGGTATCGCTGGTTATATCGCGTGGTTTGCATCGCCGAGATTTGAGCGGGATCGCGCGCCCACAGCGTGACGCGATGATGGGACGACAGGCTGATGGCAAGTGCGGTTCCCCATGCACCGGCGCCGATGATGGTGATATTCATTTAATCAGAACGCGGAAGATACATGGCAAAGGCCCGGCCGTGAATAAACTGCATTCGAACAACGCGGCGCACAAAATAATCCGGCCACCCGGTCATCCTCCCCATACCTCGGCGCTGCGCACATAGCCCACATTCCCGTCCTGGTGGCGCACCCTGATCCAGCCGGTGCCGGTAGATTGAATAAATTCCAAAGCAACTTGCTGGCGCACCTGAAACAATCGCGGCGAGCCAGAATCCGGGGCCGCACGAACGTCCACCAGCGGCAGCAGCGCAACAACATAGCGCTTGCTGCTCAACGCCCGCTTTTCCACCCAATACAGACCGCCTGAACGGTCGCGCACCTTGACCCAGCTTTGCAGCGTGACAACTTGCTCGAATGGCATAAAGCGATTCACCACGAACAGCTTTTTTGCATGGATCGATGGCGCGTTATAAAGTATCGCACTGCTTTCGCTGACTGACACATACTCCACCGCACTGGCTGTGCCGGCAACAAGCACCAGCAAAACAACAACCGCCAAACGGAAGCAACGATGTACTGTCATCAGTGTGTGGTGGTCGGCGCCCCGGACTGTGCCTGCTTCTGCTGCTGGTAGATCGCATCGAAATTTACCGGGCTAAGCAGCACCGGCGAAAAACCGCCGCGTACCACCACATCAGAGACAACCTCGCGCAAATAGGGAAACAAGATATTCGGGCACATCACCGCCAGAATCGGCTCCAGTTCTTCGCTCGGAATATTGCGTATCTGGAAAATTCCCGCTTCCTCGACCTCGGCTAGGAACATGACCTTTTCGCCGATTTTGGCCGTGACGGTCGCCTTCACCAGCACCTCGAACAACCCTTCGTCGATCGGCCCGGCCTGGGTGTGCAGCTGAATATCAACCTGCGGATTTTCCCGCGACAGGAAAATTTTCGGTGCATGGGGGATTTCCAGCGAAAGATCCTTGACATAGATTTTTTCCAGGTTGAATATCGGCTGGTTGTTTTCTGCGGCTGCTTCGGTCATATTGTCTTCCTTGAAATATTATTGCGCGTATCAGGGTTTTGCCAGCAGCGCATCCAGCCCGCCGGCGCGGTCAAGCGCGGCCAGGTCATCGAAACCGCCCACATGCACGCCGTTGATAAAAATTTGCGGCACGGTGCGCCGTCCGGTTTTTTCGATCATCTCCTTGCGCAACTCCGGCAGCAGATCGACGCGGACCTTGTCGATCTGCTGTACGCCTTTTCGATTCAGCAACTGCTCGGCACGAACGCAATAGGGACACACTGCGGTGCTATACATCAATACGGTTCCCATACCTATTTCTCCAGCGGTAATTGGCTTTTTTGCCAGGCGAGAATCCCGCCTGCAAGATTGTAGGCCTGCGCGAATCCCTGCTTGGCCAGCAAAAAGCAGGCTGTTCCGGAACGATTACCGCTTCGGCATACCACCACGATGGGATGGTCCCGGTACTTTTCCAGTTCGCCCATGCGCTCCTTGAGCTTGCCCAGCGGGATGAATTTTGCATTCAGCACGTGCCCTGCATCGTATTCGCTCCGCTCACGCACATCCAGCACGATTGCATCCTTGTGGTTGATGAGCTGCAATGCAGCAGAAGTATCCACCTCTTTGATACCGCGAAAGCGGTTCCCGAAAAATGACCACAACAGCATAATTCCGCTGATGACCGCGATCGTGACGGGAAGTACATTACTGGTGATGAACTGCACGGGCATGCTCCTTTTCTTTTTGGTTCGCGAATTCTAACAGAGTCGAAAAATGGGCCGGGTCCTTCTCCGCCATACCCTCCAGGAATTGATGCGCCATGACATCCCCCGGATATGACCAGATGGCCTGTTCCCACAACTGTTCTGCCTGGGCCAGCCTGCCGCCCTGGGCCAGGAAAATTGCCTGGCGGTAAACTACCGGCGCAATCGGCAGAAAGTGCATCACATTCTCGCCCAGCGAGATCTTTTCCTTGATCCGGTCGGAATTCAACTCGGTATAGGTAAACATGTACATTTCGGCATAGGGTGACAGCAGCGGCTGGTCGTGCGCGGCAATCAACCCGGCGCGTATAAGCGGGAAAGTCGCTGCGATATTTTTCGAATCCGAACCCAGCGCCAGGGTGTTTTTCAACTGCTGATAGCCGCTGCGCAGCTGTAACAGCGTCACCAGACCGAGCAGCACGATGGCCAACACGGACAGGCGCCCGATATTGCGCAACTCAAGGCGGTAGCGCTTTTCATCAAATGCGCCCAGCAGAATCGCCGCGATCGCCACGAAGTAGGCGTACCACAACGGGTACTCGAGCAGACTGTGTATGGCCAGCACACCCAGCATCGAATATCCCCACCAATGTGCCCCGCTCAGTGTGGCGCGTCTGATGCCATGCAGCCATATCCCTAGCGGAACCAGCAGCGCCAGCAAACCCGGAACGCCGGCAACTGCAGCCAGCTGAAGAATCAGGTTATGCGCGTTATTGTAGAGCCCGGTAATATTGTTTGCATGAAGCAGCGGTACCATTTGAAAATGATGCCAGGCGAATTGCCCGAAACCGATTCCCAACCAGGGGGATTGGGCAAACATCAGCAACGCTTCATGCCACAGGTACAGGCGTATGCTGCCCCCGGTATCGCCGCCGCCGTTATAGGACAACAGCCGCTGCACGGTGTTCGTGCCGCGACCGGGCCCCGCCATGAAGTGCATTTGTACCAGCAGGTTCATCAGGACGAATCCGACGACCAGCAGAACGCTGTAGCGCAACAGCGGTTTCATGCTTGCCTCGCGCCGCGCCATCCACCACGCCATGAAGATCATCAGCGCAAGGTACAACCAGGTACTGCGTGAGCCGCTGAGCGTCATCGCAAACAGCAGCGGAATGGTCAGCAGAACCGCATAGTACGATTTGATGATGCGCTGCTCAAACAGCAAACCCAGCGAAGCCAGACCCAGTGCGATGTAATCGGCATAGTGGTTGGGCTGGGCAAGATTCCCGTATATGCCGCCGGCAAGGTCTCGCGCAATGACCGGATCAAGAAAGGTGTGCCACTGAAAATGCTGCAACACACCGATCATGGCATTGAGTTCCGCACCGATCAGCAGAAATATTGCCAATACCTGCGCCAGTTTTGCCAGTCCGAAGCATTCGCGCAACCTGGCGCCCAGCACCATCAGCAAGGCTGCAAACAGAAAATACAGGGCATACAGCAATGCCTGGCCGAAATAGGCGATCTTGCCCAATACCAATTGCAGCAACAACACCCCGATCAGCGCGGCAGGAAGTAGCACGATACGGGGAATCTCGGCGCGCTCCCAGAATTCTCGGCCGATCAGCAGGGTAAGCGCGAGCACCCCCAGCATCGCGCTCCACCATTCCTGGTCAAACGAGGTCAGCGGATTTTCATGGCGATAATGCAGGAAAGGGAAAGACCACATCAACCCGACCAGAATCAGGCTGATGCGTGCCCAATGATTGCCTGACGGCCGGTTGGACTGGGGTGATTTGTTCAGCACGACCCGCTTTTTACGCCGAACTTGGCAAGAATGTTGTTCAGCGGACAGAACCGGGTGAAACCGCTCTGGAACAGGTTCAATCCGACAAAAGCGGTGAAGAACAGAAAGTATTTGCTCACGAATACCGGGCTGGCTTCAGCGCCCAGCGCCAGTGAAAGCAATATAAATGACCCTGCGACAATACGGACAATGCGTTCTGAATTCATTACTTGTATCTCCTAGTTTAGAATTAATCGGATTTTACTGGAATTTTTTGTACTGGGTGGCGTAATACAACACCCGTGTCAGCACTGGTGTAGACCAGAATGCCGAATATCTAATGAAATGGCCAAGCCGTTGAAATCGGATCATCCAGCATGAACAGTGCGCCCAACATGGCTACCATTCCGGTCGGGATGATCGGTTTGGCGCGGGCACTCGATATCCACCCATTAGCGATATATTAGAAAGTTCTAATATATCATAAAAAATCAAACCCTCTTTGCAATTAACCTGATCTGCCGAAAGCAATACGCCAGCCATATTTGTTGCCGAAAAGCCCCTGGCGGTTGCCGCACTGGGAAACTGGATCAGGTTGCACGGATTGCCGCGCAACTCTCCTTCACCAGCTCAGGGCCGCGATAGATCAACCCGCTGTATAACTGCACCAGCGAAGCGCCAGACCTGATCTTTGCTGCGGCATCTGCGCCGTTCAGGATGCCACCCACCCCGATAATCGGCACCGCGCCCTGAAGATCGGCAGCAAGCTGGCGGACAACGGAAGTAGATTTTTCGCGCAATGGGGCGCCGCTCAGGCCGCCCGATTCCGCGCCATGCGGCAGGTGTTCCACGCCCTGCCGCGACAGCGTGGTATTGGTTGCAATCACACCGTCGATCCGGTGTTGCACAAGCAGCCTGGCGATTTGAGCGATTTGCCCGGCCTCCATGTCCGGCGCAATCTTCAGCGCAATCGGTACATATTTGCCGTGTTTGTCGGCAAGTATCTGTTGCTCGGTCTTGAGTCTGGCCAGCAAATCATTCAATGCATCTGCCCCCTGCAGCTGGCGCAAATTTTTGGTATTGGGTGAGGAGATATTGACCGTGATGTAGCTTGCGTAAGCGTAAACTTTCCGCAGGCAGATCAGATAGTCGTCTGCCGCCTTCTCAATCGGTGTAACGGCATTCTTTCCGATGTTGATGCCGAGTATGCCGCGATAATCAGCGCACCGGACATTCTCGATCAGCTTGTCCACGCCGTCGTTGTTGAAGCCCATGCGGTTGATGATCGCGCCGGCTTGAGGCAGGCGGAATAGCCGCGGTTTCGGGTTGCCTGATTGGGGCAGCGGGGTGACCGTGCCGATTTCGATGAAGCCAAAACCGAGTGCCGCCAAGCCGTCTATGCAGTCGCCGTTTTTGTCGAGACCGGCGGCAAGACCGACCGGGTTCGGAAAATTCAGGCCCATCACCGTGCGCGGGTCCGCGCCGGGATGCTGCGCAGCAATGCCGCCCAGACCCAATGAACGCATCGCATTCAGGCCGCCAAGGGTAAGATGGTGCGCTGTTTCCGGATCGAGACGAAACAGCACGGAACGCAACAGGGAATACATGGCTAGCCTTTCTTGACTGGTGTGCCGATATTTCTCATGCGGCGTCCCCATTGCATTCCGCAGCGCCTTGCGCATCCGGTACCGGGCCTGCCGAAAAAATGCAGGGGTTGACCGGTTTTGCGAGCATGCGCCATGCGCCGTCCTGCAAGCCTTGCGCAGGCTGGTATTGCGTCTTGTAAGCCATTTTGCGGCTATTTTCAATCCAGTAGCCCAGATAGACGAAATCCAGATCGAGTTTTCGGCACAGTTCAATTTGCCACAGCACGTTGTAAGTCCCGAAACAGGCACGGGGCAGATCCGGCTCGTAGAAGGTATATACCGAGGACAACCCGTCGCTGAGCAAGTCGATCACGCTGACCATGCGCAGCACACCCCGGTCGCGGAATTCCACCAGCACCGTATCGACATGGCTCAGCAACAAAAAGTTTTGATAAGATTCCCGGTCATCCTTGTCCATGCCGCCGTCTTTGTGCCGTGCACGCTGGTAGCGCTGATATAGTTCGTAATATTCTGCTTTATCGTGAAGCGGATGGAGCGTAGCCTCAAGTTGAGCATGCCGCTTCCAGGCACGGCGTTGCGAGCGGTTTGCGGTGAATTGCCTGGCCATGATGCGCAACGGGATACAGGCATGGCAATTATCGCAAAATGGCCGATAGGTATACGACCCGCTGCGGCGGAATCCGCGCTGCACCAGTTCCGAATATACCGGTGTGCTGATCAGCAATGCGGGCGTAGCGACTTGCGAACGTGCCTGCAGATCGGGCAGGTAGCTGCACGGATAGGGCGCGGTCAGGTAATAATGCAGCGCGGAAATCGGAATGTCGTTAAGCAGGCTCATGTAAATAGATCGCGGTCAAATTGCCAGCCGGCCGGGTGGCCGGGGACAAACTTTTCGTTCATCGGCGTACAGTGTATCAATTCTTTGAGTCCTGCAATAAATTCGTCGCGCGGAATTTCCCGGGCACCGAGCGAGGCCAGGTGGGGCGTGTTCATCTGGCAATCGATCATGCCAAACTGCCAGCGTTCCAGTTGTCTGGCGAGATGGGCCAGTGCAATCTTGGATGCGTTGCTGACCAGACTGAACATCGATTCGCCGTAGAACATACTGCCGATGCTGACACCGTACAAGCCTCCCACCAGCCTGCCGCCCATCCAGGTTTCCACCGAATGCGCGTGCCCCGACTGATGCAGTTCGCAATACGCCGCAATCATGTCTTCGCCTATCCAGGTACCGGACTGGGTTGCTCGCGGAGCAGCGCAACAGCGCATCACCTGTTCAAACGCCGTATCGCAGCGCACTTCATGACCGCTGTTGCGCAGCGATTTGCCAAACGAGCGCGATATCCTGAATTCTTCTGGGATCAGCACCATGCGCGGATCCGGGCTCCACCACAGCAGGGGCTCGCCCGGATTGAACCACGGGAATATTCCATGATGGTATGCTTCCAGCAGCCTCGTCATGGTCAGGTCACCACCCGCAGCCAGCAATCCGCCAGGCGAAGCGAGAGCGGTTTCGACTGGTGGAAAAGGGGTGTCACTGGCGAGCCATGGAATCATAGTTGCTCCCAAACGTCTGGTCATTGAATGCAATTTGTGGTTATATTGACATGAGTTAAGCGTATCTGGTTTAAGGGGCGGCGAATGTTAGCTGGAATATTTGGGAAAAAGTCTGATCATCCCTTGGCGGATATCAAATCCGTGCAGGCATTGCTGGAGAACCTACCCAAAAACGACGCTTACAAGTCACTCATGGAATTGACCGACTTGGTAGAGTCGGTGTCGGAACAGGACAGTTTCAAGCTCGACCACCAGTTTGCCGTGTTGCGCATGATAGATGAAGCAGCCCAGCCATACACACGCAAATTGTCGCGCGAGTATTTTACGCCGTTCGAGATCAACAAATTCCAGGAAAATCGCCTCTGGTCTCTATTGGGCAATTATTACCACCAAACTGCCGTTGCCTATTTCGACGTGTTCAATCGTTTTTGCAACGCTGACAAGGGTAGCAGCACCATCCGTATACACATTTCTTTGCTGACCGCCAGAGCGGTGTACGCCCTGATTTGCAAGCTCAAATTTATCAGTGCCCGTTACGGACAGGTCGACAATGATATCTGGGCAAGTCTGGCGCTGTTGTACAAGCATGCCGAGCAGCTGCAATATTTCGATACGCCGGTGAAACTTTATCCCGGAATGCTCGGCAACACCACAGTCAAGTGCGAGATGGGCAGCTTGATGATATGGTACGACAGCGGGCTGAGCACTTTGAGCCCCTTGTACATCCATCTGGTTGAACGCATCGTGGCGCAATATTGTTCGTCCATAGACATACGCGCCGAACTGGATGGGAGTGCCCGGCTCTGCTTCAATTTGAATAGCCCCGCCGAGCCGACAAGAATAAACATGGACGCCACCACGCACTCGGCCATGCGCTTCATCTGCATGCCGACGCTGCAAGCCAGGCTTGAAGACCTGATGAAGATACTGAAAAAGAACATTGTGCCGGATGGTCTTTCCCTGGGCGGCAACTACGAGGCCGAAGTTGTCAGGAATGCGGTCCAGCACCTGTTGACTTATCTGATTGCACCTCCGGTGAGACGCAATGCGCGGCGCATGGCAAACGTCACCCTGAATGTGGTAAACGGCTTCGACCAGGTGGTGGGGTCGTCGAATCCGCTACAGCACCCGCAAATTACGCCCGCATCCTGGGTCACCGAGGAAATCAGTGTCGGCGGATTCAGCAGCGTCTTGCCTTCCGGAAGCAATGGAATCGGCATTGGAAGTTTGCTTGGTATACAGCCGGAGGGTATGTCGCAGTGGGGTGTGGCGGTGGTACGGCGGTTGCTGCGCGATGATGCAAACCAGATGCATGCGGGTGCGGAAATTCTGGCCAACCAGGTTGCCTGCGTCAAATTCTTCACCAACGGCAACCAAGCCGGCGAGGGTCAACCGGCGCTCTGGCTTTATCCGGCGCAGGGAGAACTGTCCGGCTCAACGCAGTTATTGCTGATGCAGGCGGACACGTTCTCTTCCAGTCAGAGCCTGAAGATTCAATTGGACGAAAAGAAATATTTGCTGATCCCCAGCGGATTACGGGAAAAAGGCCTTGATTATGATTTGGCAAAATTCAAGGTTATCGAACAGGAAACCGACTCATAAGCCATTACTTGCGCCCTCCCCGGTCGGCAGATCGACCCGTCATTGCATTCTGGCCGGTTTGACGCGACAACCACATCGCGATATCGCCCAGCTCTTCCCCGCATACCGCGTGTTGCATGGCGTATTCATGCCATTCGACCGTATAGCCCAAACCCAGCAGCGTATCCACTGAAACCTTACCCAGTGCACAGGGTATGACCGGGTCGGCACGTCCGTGGGCCATGAATATCGGCGTATCCCTGGTAACGGCCAGTGCCTCGCCTGCGGTACTGTCAGCCAGCGGCAGATAGGTTGACAATGCCAGCACACCTCCCAGCGGGACGGGCTGGCGCAGTGCGGTATGCAGCGCCACGGCACCACCCTGGGAAAAGCCCGCCAGAAATATGCGGTTCCGGGCAATGCCCTGTTCCGCTTCCCGGTCAATGAGTTCCTCTACCAGGGATTGTGCTGCGCGTATTCCCGCCGCGTCCTGCCGGGTATCGATACTCGGGGAGGCGATGTCATACCATGCCCGCATCACCATTCCGCCATTGACGGTTACGGGTCGCATCGGTGCATCCGGGAAAACGTAACGCACCGCGACCGGCAGCTTCAGTTCATCCGCGACGGGGGCAAAATCCGATCCGTCTGCGCCCAAACCATGCAGCCAGATGATGCTGTGATGCGGATTACTGCCTGTTTCGATCGTGCGGCGCGAAAGCATGGTGCTCATGCAGATTGCAATGCCGGCTCGGGAATGATCTCGCGCAG
This sequence comes from Gallionella sp., assembly GCA_035529955.1. Taxonomy (GTDB): domain Bacteria; phylum Pseudomonadota; class Gammaproteobacteria; order Burkholderiales; family Gallionellaceae; genus Gallionella. The sequence goes on along the minus strand of DATKVR010000011.1, from coordinate 14,869 downwards.
CACCTGGAATATCTCGCGATAATTCTTCGCCGGCTTTTGTGCCTTCATTTCCCTTTGCGCATTGCGTATCAGCGTGCGCAATCTTTGTGCATCCGCCTGCGGATGGGCGGATAGCAACTCGGTGAGCGCGTCTTCGCTTTCCAGCAAGCGCTCGCGCCAGCGCTCCAGCTGGTGCATGTAGGCGACATGATGCTGCGACTTGCCCTTCCACGTATCCAGTTTGGCGAGTATCGGCGCGGGATCGACATCGCGCATCAGTTTTCCGATGTACTGGATCTGACGGCGCTGCGCGCCGAACGTGTTGATGTTCTTCATCGCGCGCAGCGCTTCCCGCAGGGTATCGGGGATGTCGAGCTGGGCGAGTTGATCCTTGCCCAGCTCGGTCAATTCCTTGCCGAGGTCGCGCAGCTCGTGCATCTGCTTCTTGATCTTGGTCTTGCTCGGGGGCAGTTCTTCTTCATCTTCTTCATCAACTGCCACGGGCTGGTTGCGCAGTCCGCGCCCGCGCGTAGAGGGATTGCCCGTCTTGCGCGCGGGCGGACGGATTACTTCCACGTCCCCATCGTCGTGCTCGTCTTCATCATCTCCGAGATGGATATGCAGCGGCTGGTTTTCGTCGCGGGATTTATTGTGTGAATTCATGACCGTTAATGTATGCTGGTGTTAATGTGCTTGAGGGATGCTGCTATGATAGCGCTTTTCCGCCAACAAACCGATGAGCATATGAATAAGCCAGTCTCTCCTGCCCCGCGCTTTTCCCACTCGGCCGACGTGCTGCGCAACATCGCGCAGGACATGCTGGATTATGCCAAACAGCAGGGCGCATCCGCCGCATCCGTGGACGTTTCTGAAGGATTCGGACAAGGGGTAACGGTACGCCAGGGCGCGGTGGAAACTATCGAATACAACCGCGACAAAGGGCTTGCGATCACCGCCTACATTGGCCAGCAGCGCGGCAATGCCAGCACCTCGGATTTCTCGCCCCGGGCAATGCGCGACACGGTGGATGCCGCCCTGTCGATCGCCCGCTATACCGCAAAGGACGACTGCTCGGGCCTGCCCGATGCCGACATGCTGGCGCGCGATTGTCCGGATATGGATTTGTACCACCCCTGGGACCTGCCGGTCGAGGCAGCAATTACCTTGGCGCAACAGTGCGAGCAGGCGGCACTGGATACGGATCCACGCATCAGCAACTCGGAAGGCGCGACCGTCAACCTGCATGAGGCGCAATTCGTGTCAGCCAACAGCCTGGGTTTCATCGGCTCCTTCCCGAGCTCGCGCCATAGCCTCAGCTGCGCGGTGATCGCCGGACAGGATGATGCAATGGAACGCGATTACTGGTATGCCGTCGCGCGCGACGCGAAAGAGCTGCCAAATGCACAGCAGGTCGGACGCATTGCCGCCGAGCGCACGGTACGCCGCTTGAATGCGCGCCAGATCAATACCACGCAAGCACCGGTATTGTTTGAGGCGCCGATCGCATCCGGTTTGCTGGGCAGCTTTGTCAATGCGGTGAGCGGCGGCAGCCTGTATCGCAAATCCTCATTCCTGCTCGACCAGATGGATCAATCCGTCTTCGCCAGCCACATCAACATCAGCGATGTGCCGGACATACCAAGAGGACTCGCTTCCAGCCCTTTTGATAATGAAGGCGTGCGTACACAGCGCCGCGTAATCGTGGAAAACGGCGTGTTGCGCGGCTATTTTCTCGGCAGTTACTCGGCGCGCAAGCTGGGTTTGCGCTCCACCGGCAATGCCGGTGGCAACCACAATTTGATCCTGCAATCGGGAACGCTCGATTTCACCGGCCTGCTGAATACCATGTCGCGCGGACTGCTGGTCACCGAATTATTGGGCCAGGGAATCAATGCCGTGACGGGAGATTACTCGCGCGGCGCGGCGGGTTTCTGGGTCGAGGACGGGAAGATTCAATATCCCGTTCAGGAAATCACCATCGCCGGGAATTTGAAGGACATGTACCGCAACATCGTCGCCGTTGGCAACGACGTGCTGGTGCAGGGTTCGCGGCAATGCGGTTCGATTCTGGTTGAAGGCATGACTATCGCGGGGCGCTGATTCCTGCCTGGCAATGCAGTGTCGCCCGGCCGGATGGCGCCGGCAAGGTTATGTCACACGAAAATTTCGTACCCGGCACGGCTGATAAGGTCATGCATCCAGTTTATGGACCGCCACAAAATCGGCGATCTTCTGCAGCAACTCGTCTTCCTGGTAGGGCTTGCCCAGATAGGTATTGACGCCAAGCTGCATCGCATATTCGCGGTGCTTGTTGGCGGTACGGGAAGTGATCATGATGATCGGAAGATTCTCGGTTACGGGAACGCGGCGCAATTCCCTGACCAGCGCAAAGCCATCCATGCGCGGCATTTCGATGTCCAGTATCATCACGTCCGGGGTGAATTCCTGCATTTTTTCCAGCGCATCGACGCCATCTGTCGCAGTCAACACCTGATAGCCTGCGCGGCTGAGAATACGGGAGGTGATCTTGCGCACGGTGAGCGAATCGTCCACCACCATGATCAACGGCGAGGTATTGAGCGGTTTGTCGGCTGCCGTAGCCTGCACCCTGCCCCCCCCGATACGCTGCGCAAATTGCACCGGATTCAAAATCAGCACCACCTTGCCATCGCCCTGCACGGTTGCTCCCGCTATTCCCGGCAGACGCGACATTTGCGGCCCGATGTTCTTGACCATCGCCTCCTGGTTGCCCAGCAATGCATCAACATTCAGGGCGATGCGTTGCGTGCCGCTGCGCAACAGCAGCACCATATTGCGCAGCTGATTTTCCTGGATGACCTCCATATCACCCAGCAGGTGAGGCAAATAGTGCAGCGGATATGAGTTGCCCTGCCATTCGATATGCTGCGCTTTATGCAACAAGTCCATTTCAGCGGACTTCACTTGCCTGACTTGCTCGACCAGAGTGGACGGAATCGCATAAACCACCTCACCCGCCCGCACCATCAGGACCTGCGTAACCGCCAGGGTAAGCGGCAAATAGATCAGGAATTGGGTGCCCTCGCCGCGCTTCGAACTGACTTCGATACGCCCGCCCAAAGAGGATATCTCGCTGCGCACCACATCCATGCCGATGCCGCGTCCGGCAATTTCTGTGATTTCAGCCGCAGTGGAAAGTCCCGGCGTGAAAATAAGTTGCGCCAATTGATCGTCACTGACCATTTCATCGCTGCGCAGCGAGCCGTCGGCTATCGCCTTTTCGCGCAGTTTTGCAAAATCCAGCCCGGCCCCGTCATCGCTGAATTCGAACACCACTTCATTGCCTTCCTGGCGCAGGCTCAGGCGAATTTCGCCGATCGGAAGCTTGCCGCTGTTCGCGCGCTGCGCTTCGCTTTCCAGGCCGTGCACGATGGAGTTTCGCAGCAAGTGCTCGAAAGGCGCGACCATTTTTTCCAGCACGCTGCGGTCGAGTTCCACGTTTGCGCCCTGCAATTCAAGATTGGCGCGCTTGTTCAGTTCCTTGCCGGTCTGCCGCACGATGCGATACAAACGGTCGGTAATGCTGTTAAACGAGACCATGCGCACATTCATCAATCCCTGTTGCAGGTCTTTGTTGAGCCGGCCCTGTGCCAGCATCACGGTGGTAGTTTGTTCCAGGTTATGCAGCATCGATTGCTGGACGGTATGCACGTCATGCACACTTTCATTCATGAAACGGGTCAATTCCTGCAATCGTGTAAAGCGGTCAAACTCAAGCGGATCGAACAGTTCCGCATTGTCCTTGGCCAGCATAACGCGCGCCTGCATCTGGCTTTCCGCCTGAATTTCCACCTCGCGCAGCTGCTGGCGCAAACGCACCACGCTGGCCGTCAATTCCAGCAGGCTTTCCTTCAAAACGCGCATTTCGGTTTCCATGCGCGAGCGTGCCACACTGATTTCACCGGCTTCGTTCACCAGGCGATCGACCACATCGGAACGCACCCGCAACATATTGCCGGGCCCGGCGCGTTCCGCGCCCGGTTCCGTGGAGCGCCGATCCGCCCGGCGCTCCGGGTTGGCCATCTGATCGGATTCGCGGCGTCCGGCCGGCACGGGCGCGGGTTCTTCCGCCGGTTTGCCTTCACGCAATTCTTTGAGCAGGGACAAAATATGATCGAAATCGCTTTCCAGATCATCCCAATATCCTGCTTCACCGCTCAACCGGTCTGATGCCAGTACACGGCCTTCCATTTTATGGGCTATTTCACCGATACGCATCGCACCCACCATGCGCGAACTGCCCTTGATGGTATGCAACAGCCGTTTTAATACCGGGACTTGCTCCGGGTCATGCGGCGGCTCACGCCAAATGCGCAGTCCTTCGCTGATCTTGGGACACAAGTCATCGGCTTCTTCGAGAAACACCGGCAGCAGTTGCTCGTCAACGTCATCAGAAACACCGGGTTTTCCGGATACGGCGTAGGCTGCATCCGGTTCTGTCGCCATTTCGCCAGACTGCAGCATGTGTTCTGCCGGCCTCGGCGGTTCGGCAAGCGCTGCGCGCAACTCGCCGTCACCTGCCCACGGCTCACCCATGCCCCTGGAAATTTTAGCTTCATCGGGAACGGCATTTATTTGCGGTGACAAGAATTCAAACGGCGGCGCCAGATCTGCCTGCCCAGTTGCGGAGACCAGTCCGGCATGCTCGACAACCACCTCTGTGAAATTATCCCTGTCGGACACCAGTTGACTGACCAGATCACCGCGCAACTGCGGTATCTGCTTCTGGCAAACGCTCTGTACCATCTCGTCCAGGGCAGTAACGGACTGGTCGAGCATCAGCAACTGGCTCTCGCTCAGCGTGAACATCTTTTCCAGGCGCGCGTGAAGCCAGCCTTCCAGGGCGTAGGCCAGCTCGACTACCGCGGCAAAGCCCATGGTACGACTCACTCCGGCCAGCGTGTGTGCGGCCCGCATGAAATCATATTGCACCATCGGCGGCACTGCAGTACGCAACTCATCAAGCTGATGGTGCAGTGCGGCGACATTTTGTTTCACTTCGGCGCTGGCGATACTGAACAATACCGGGGAATGCAATGTTGCATCGGCTTCCGCAGCCGTGTTTTCAGTAACCGGCGGGGCGGCTGGCACTACCGCATCCTGGCCTGCGCCTGCGCCCTGCGATTCGCCGGTTGGCGGGGCGGTCTGTTGTATCTCGGTATCAAGACCGTCCTCGATTTGTTGTGCGGCCACGATCAGGCCATCCGCCTCGATGGTCACCGTACCTTGCTTGCTGAGCGTATCCACCCAGCCGACAAAAGACTGCACCGTTGTCCTGATGAAGTTGAGCAGGCCGGGTGTGGCTGTTTTGTTGTACTGCAGCCATTTGTTCATGGCACGCTCGACACACCATGCGACCTCGCCAAGGTCGGTCAGTCCGACCATACGTCCGCTGCCCTTGAGGGTATGGAAACCCCGCCTTATCGCCACCAAAGGCTCATGGCTATCCGGATGCAGCTGGCAAGTATCAAGATTTCTGAGCATGGTGCCGAGGACTTCCTGCGCCTCTTCCAGGAATATCGCGAGCAACTCCTGGTCTTCCTCGGATCGATGCGGTATTTCGGTGGGCGCTTGCGCTGGTTCGACCGGCGCAAATTCCAGCGCAACGGGTTCGGCAGACTGATCGGCGGGAACGATGAACTCCAGCGGTTCGGCGCCCCCCCCGGCCGCCGCAACTTCCGGCAGCACCGGCTCAACATGCTGCGCAGACTTGCCCGCTTCGGCCTCCCGGGGCATACCGAGCATCTCGGCCAATGCCGCCCGAAGCACTGCAACATCGGCTGGCTGCCCATGGATCAAATGTTGCAGGTAATCTTCCAGCGCACTTATTGCATTTGCCAGCGCAATTTTTTCTGCCGGCTTGGGGGCATCCCCGCTTTGCGCAAAACGACCTATATTCGCCTGAACGGATGCCAGCAGCCGTTCGGCATCCTGCAGGAACGAAATGCGCAAACCGCCTTGTATCTGGCTCAACAAGCGCAACAACTCAGGCAACTCGTCACGGTTGATCACGTTGTTGAAAAATGCATTCAACCCTTGTTCGACGTGCTGCAGGTTAACCACCATTTCGCTGGCGAGCGAGACCATTACCTCGCCTGGCTGTTCCATCCGGTAGTGGAGTTCGACCAGTTCAGCCAGCCGTTTCATATCTTCCGGTTTTTGCTTTACCGCGGCCTGCATACGCTCGACCAGGATGCGCGCCTGTTCCTGAAAACTTCCGCCGATGCGCCGGTAGTTCTCTATTCCACTGCCCAGCAGCAGCAGCGCCATCGCCATATCTATCGCAATCGGCCGGGCGTGCTCGGGCGAAGTCGCATATTCCGACAGCACTTGAATCTGTTTGGCCAGATACTGGAGAACATCGCGGTCGAGCTTGTCGCTTTGCAAGGCAATCTGCTCGACTTGCTTGGTGAACTTTTCGCAGGCCGCCGCATCCCCCTGCGCGCATTGCTCCCAGAGTTCTTCGGCCACGTTCAATTGATCGCGAATGGTGCCGAGCATCTGGTCCACTTCGCTTGGGGACAGCGCCGACAATTCGGGCAGGTACTGATCGAGCGCGTAAACCTGCTTGATCGCCTCGACGTGCTCGCTCACGACATGGCTGTTGCCGATCAGGTAGAGCATCTCGTTCATTACCGGTGCGATGTCACCGGCGTTGCTCTCGGCCACCGCGCGCAACTGCTGGTCTATGCGGCTCAGCAGCTTGCGCACATTCATTTCGGGAGGCAATCCGTCCAGTTTTACACAGTCGAGCAATCCATAGCCGACCCACCAGAACGCTCGGCTTCCATCCGGGGGTGAGCTGCGCAATACCCCCTCCAGAGCCTGTTGCATCTGTTGCGCGGAGGCGGGAGCATTGTCCTGGCGCATCCATTTCAACAGCCCCTGCTGATACTGGCTGCGCAGCATCCTGATATGCGCGGCATCCCCGTTCTGGACTGACAGGCTCAACACCTGGCTGGGCAATTGCACGCCGAGATCGGGATAGAACAAATCCAACTCGAATGACATTTCCAGGCCGCGCAGTTGCTGCAGCTCCTGATATTGCGGGAACAGGCGCAACGAAACGTTATCCGCACCATTGGCCAGCGAATCCAGATAGTGGGTAATCGCGAACATGGCGCGACGCAGCACGTCGCGATGCATCGCAGAAATTTGACCCGGGTTTGTTGCCAGTTCGCCAAGCGTGAGTTCCAGCTCTGCGCAAAACGCCGCTGCGCCAAACAGCCCGACCATTTTCAGCACGCCCTGCAAACTGTGCAGCTCGGTGCATGCCGTTTCCAGCGCCGGCCCATTTTCCGCCGGGGCGGCAAAAAATCGCTCAATCTGCACGCCGATGTCCGCCAGCGTGCTGTCGATGCCGGGCTTCACCGCGGGCAGCATGTTGCGATCAAATTGTGCGCTGTTGTTCATGTGGGGGTAGTGGTAGCCGACAATTACAGTTTAAAGCCGGCTACCGAGCCTCTCAGGTCCTTTGCCAGGTTGTTCAACTGCCCGATGGAATTGGACGTCAAGCGCGTGCCCTCCGTGGTCTGCACGGTAATTTTGAGTATCTCTTCCATCACGCTTGCCACTTCGCTGGCCATATCCGTCTGTACCTGGGTGGATGTCGAAATGCTGTTGATCAGTGCAGCCAGTTCATTCGACACCTGTTCAATTTCCCGCAGCGACTGTCCTGCCACATCCGAGAGCTTGGCGCCTTCCACCACACCCAGGGTGCTCTTCTCCATCGCCGCCACCGCGTCATGGGTATCGCCCTGAATGGTTTTTACCAGCGCACCGATCTGTTTGGTCGCATCCGCGGAACGCTCAGCAAGTCGCTGCACCTCTTCCGCAACGACTGAAAATCCGCGTCCCGCCTCGCCGGCCGATGCGGCCTGGATCGCCGCATTCAACGCCAGTACATTGGTCTGTTCGGTAATATCGGAAATCAGATCCACGATCTCACCGATCTCCTGCGAGCTTTCGCCGAGTCGCTTGATGCGTTTTGAAGTTTCCTGGATCTGTTCGCGTATGCCATCCATACCGCTGATCGTGTTGCGCACCGCCTGTGCACCCTGCTCGGTCGCGGCCAGGGTGCGGCGCGCCACTTCGGCCGACTTGGCCGCGCTGGAATCCACTTCTTTGACGGACTTGGTGATCAGTTCCACCGCCTCGCCAGCCGTCTTTATTTCTCTCGCCTGTTTCTGCGTTGCGTCCATCAGGCCCCTGGAGATGTCCTCGGTGTTTTTTGTGGCCTTACCCATCTGATCGACCGCGACAATGATCCGCGACACCAGCTTGCGAAACTCTTCAGTGGTGTAGTTCAGCGAGTCTGCGATCGCACCGGTGACGTCTTCCGTGACGGTGGCGCGCACCGTCAAATCGCCGTCGGCCAGGTCGCCCATTTCATTCATCAGGCGCAAAATCGCATTCTGGTTCTGGCTATTGATGCGCGCCGCCTCTTCGCCACGACGGTGCGAATCATCCACATATGCCTTCACGGTCAGCAACAGTGATAACAGCAGCAACAGGCCAAAAGCGAAAGCGATCTTGGTGGTAATTTGCGAAGATGACTGGTAAGCATCAACCAGACGCTGGGCCCCGTCCGACAACGAATTGGATTCATTCACAATCGCTTGGGCCGCAGTCTTCGCCGCCACCAGGGTGCGCACCTGTGAAATCAGAATCTCGACGCTGCTGCGAGTGGTGACAAGCAAATCGTGCGCGGTCGCCACTTCCTGATTTGCCGCGGGAAGCGCTGCCAAACTGTCTTCAGCGGCGCTCAGGTCGATCGCGACCTGAGCCACCTGTTCAATCGACACATTTACTTCCAGCAGCCGCCCCGCATCCTGGCCGATACGCTCAACTTCCAACGCAAAGCGCGTTGCCTGCTGCTTTTGCGCGCCCTTGAAGGTATCGATCATCTTTTGTGTCAGGCTGCGCAAATCGGTTCTAACCGAGTCAACCGCTGACAAGGTTATCGACAGCGTCACCAAACCGGCACGCCCGGCCTGCAGGGTTTGCACATCCGCCAGGGTTTTGTTTGCGTTCTTTATGAACTCGTTGAGCGCAATGCGTGGAGCCCCCTTGGTTGCGGGCAAAGTTCCCTTGCCCTTGTCCAGTTCGGTCAGAATAGCCGCCATGCTCGCCCTGCTTGCTTCCAATGCATCAAACGAATCCGAATTGCCGGACAGAGCTTGTTGCGCATCTTTGGCAAGCCGCTGCGACAACATCAGCAGCTGGCTGGATTCACCAACGTAGCGCACTTTGTTGCTGTCTTGCCGGTTAGTCATGTAGGCGGCAATCGCGGTTAATACAAAAAAGATTGCCGCGATCACACCAAACAGTTTCACTTTGGATTTGGCTAATACCTGTTTATCTGCCATGTTATTCCTCTCCCCTAGGGAATTTCTTTAAAAAGCGAATGCTAAATGCCCGCCTGCAAAAATTCGGCCTGCGACAGCAAACCCCGCAAATCAAGCTTGCGCCAGTGCTCCCCCGACTCGTCCCGATACCCGACCTGCCCATCAAGCTCTTCTGCTTGCCAGTCACCCGAGTCGCGCAAACCCAGCACACGATCAACCAGCAATGCCGCGTTGAAAGCATGCCGTTCTGAAACGAGCAATATGCGGTTGCTGGCATCCTCTGATACCGCGCCGCTATGCTGAAAGGCTGCCAAATCGACCACGCTGTACAGCTTGCCGCGTATATTCGCGACCCCGCGAAACCAGGTTTTGGTAAACGGTACGATGGTCAAACTGGGCAATGACAACACTTCGCCGATATCCTCCATGTCAACCAGCCAGTTTTTTCCGGATATCGACACACCAAGTGTGGATACGCGCGACCCGGACAAGCCTTTCTTCTGCAACCGGTCGTTCAGATTCTGCTGAAATTCGCGCAAATTCAACCGCTTTGACATGGCCGACTCCCCTAACCCAAATAATTGGACTGCCAAGTAAGCCGGTGCTGAAACCCCGGGCGAACATGGCAAAATACGGCAGCACTAACCGGGGCCATCCCTGGCTTGCTGCAAATGATGGCAAGGCTATGCTCGGCAAGCAGCCCCCCGGGGGGATATTCGAAAATAGTTTCCGCCCCTAAACAATTGCATTCGGCATGCGCATCAGGCGAGTGCAAGGCCAGCTTAAAATCATCCATTATCCCAAAGCGGCGATCTTGCTTAGCAATTCCGCCTCGTTTATCGGCTTGACGACGTAGTCTTTTGCTCCTTGACGCACGCCCCAGACCTTGTCGGTTTCCTGGTCTTTGGTAGTGCAAATAATTATCGGTATATGCTTCGTTTCCGGGTCTCTGGCAATCGCCCTGGTCGCCTGGAAGCCGTTCATTCCGGGCATGACCACGTCCATAATGACCAGATCCGGATGGTCCGATTTGGCTTGTGCCACCCCCTTTTCACCATCTTCGGCAAACGTGACCTCGAATCCCCGCTTGCGCAATATTTCCCCGATGAAATGACGCTCAGTTGCCGAATCATCAACCACCAGTATTTTTTTAACTCCCATAATCCGACTCCTTTTTCTCTTGGGTATGCAAAATGACTGCTTCAATCAGACTTCTTTTGTTGAACGGCTTCAGTAAATATTGATCCGCACCGACCAACTTGCCGCGCGCGCGGTCGAACAGTGTATCTTTACTGGTCAGCATAATCACGGGGGTTGTTCTGAAATGCTGGTGCTTTTTGATCAGCGCGCAGGTTTGATAGCCATCCAGCCGCGGCATCATCACATCCACAAAAATGACATCTGGCCGGTTGTCCACCACTTTGGCCAGCCCGTCAAATCCGTCTTCCGCGAGGATGACTTGGCATCCCGCCTGTGACAGAAATATCTCTCCGCTGCGCCTTATGGTGTTGCTGTCGTCGATCAGCAACACTTTCACCCCCGACAATGGCAGGTCCTCGCTCATCTTGCTCCCTTTTGCATTGGCGCAGATTTACTCTGCTTTTTGAGTGCCTTGAATGCCTTTAATGCTAACGTATCTCAACCCCGCTGTCATGGCGATTTAGCGGCGCCAGAATTGCGGGGTAAAAAGGATCAGCACCGTAAATATCTCCAGCCTGCCGACCAGCATGGCGACAGTGCATACCCAGGTCTGAAAATTCGACAGCCCACCGTAGTTGCTGGATGGACCCACCAAACCCAGCCCGGGACCGGCATTGTTGATACAGGCAATGATTGCGGAAAACGCGGAGATGAAATCCAGCCCGCTGATCAGCAGCACAAAGGTCAGAATGGCCACCGTCATGAAATACAGAAAAATAAATCCCAGCACTGCAAACACGATATTGTTGGGCACGACATTCCCGCCTATCTTCATCGGGTTGATCGCTGCGGGGTGCAGCAACCTGAGAAACTCGCGGCCGGCCTGCTTTACCAGCACCAGGGTTCGAACCATCTTTATGCCCCCTCCGGTTGACCCGGAACTGACCGCGACGCAACTGAGGAACAGCATCCACATCGGTGCGAATATCGGCCATTTATTGTAATTCACGCTGGTAAATCCGCAATCAGTCGCGATGGAAACCAGATTGAAACTTGCGTAGCGCAAGGCAGTCCAGAAACTCGTGTAAGTTCCCTCCAACCTCAGGAATACGGCTATGCCCAGACAGCTTGCCAATATCAAACCGAGCGTCGCGATGGCCTCGGTATCATGCCAATACAGTCTCAGGCTTTTTTCCCGCCAAACCAGAAAATGCGTTGAAAAATTCATCGCCGCCAGCAGCATGAAAACGATCAATACGAACTCTATCGCGGGAGAGTTGAAGTAGCCGATACTGGCATCATGTGTCGAGAAACCACCCAGACCCATCGTGGCGAAGGCATGACAGATCGAATCCAACCAATTCATACCGACCAGCTTCAGAGACAGAATGCAGGCAATCGTGATCCCCAGATAAACCAGCCAGAGATTGCGCGCCGTCTCGGTGATGCGCGGCGTAAGCGCGGTGTCCTTCATCGGCCCCGGCGTTTCGGCCTTGAACAATTGCCGTCCGCCGATGCCGAGCAGGGGCAGGATCGCCACAGCCAGAACGATGATCCCCATGCCGCCCAGCCAGTTCAGCTCATGCCGCCAGATATTGATCGCAGGGGGAAGGTAGTCCAGTCCGACCAGTACCGTTGCCCCGGTGGTGGTCAAACCCGACATGGTTTCAAAGTATGCGTCGGTAAAAGACAAACCGTTGATCACCAGCAGCAAGGGCAATGTCGCAACGGCCGGCATTGCCGTCCACATCGCAACAACCAGCAGGTAGCCGTGCCGGACAGAAAGTTCGCCCCTGTAGCTGCGCGTCAACAGCCACATCAGAAATCCGATGGCCGATGTCCAGACCATGGCCATCAGAAAATCGGGCAGCGTTCCGTCGTCATATATCCACGATGCCGCTAGCGGCAGCAGATAGGTAATACTGAATACCACCAGCATCAGCCCTAACACATGAACAACAGTCAGCGCGCGTTGCATCAGAAGAAACCGATTTTTACCTGAAACAGTCTCTCTACTTTGCGCACCATCAACTTGTCAATGACGAAGACGATGACATGGTCCTCTGCTTCGATGACCAGGTTGTGGTGCCCCATGATGACTTCTTCGCCGCGCACGATTGCGCCTATGGTTGCCCCCCTGGGCAGATCGATCTCATCGATGCGCCTCCCGACCACCCGGGAAGACTGGCGATCTCCGTGCGCCACCAGTTCCAGTACCTCTGCAGCGCCGCGTCGCAGTGAATAAGCAGCCGCAACATCTCCCTGGCGCACGTAAGCAAGCAGCGAACCGATGGTGACATGCGCCGGCGACAAAGCGATATCTATCTTGCCGCCTTGCAATAAATCGACATAGGCACTGCGATTGATCAGCGAGATCACCTTGCCCGCCCCGCCCTGCTTGGCGAGCAACGCCGACATGATGTTATTTTCGTCATCATTGGTGAGCGCACAGAATACATCCACCTCGCTCACATGCTCCTGCTGCATTAATTTTTCATCCGTGCCGTCACCATTCAACACCAGGGTGCTGGACAATTCCTCGGCCAACCTCTGGCAGGTTTTTTTGTTGTTTTCGATCAGCTTGACCTGGTAGTCCCTCTCCAGCGCCTTGGCAAGGCGAAAACCGATATTGCCGCCACCGACGATCATCACCCGCTTGGCGGGTTTATCCATACGGCGCATTTCCTTGAGCACGCTTCGGATGTTGTCGGTCGCGGCAATGAAGAATATCTCGTCACCTTCCTCGATCACCGTAGTACCCTCCGGAATAAGGGGCCCGTCCTTGCGAAAGATGGCAGCAACCCGGGTCTCGACTTGAGGCATATGAGTTCGCAAAAAACTCAGCGGCTTGCCCACCAGAGGCCCGCCATGGAACGCGCGCACCGCAACCAGCGAGGCTTTCCCCTGGGAAAACTTCTGCACCTGCAAGGCTTCCGGGAACTCGATCAGCTTGACGATGTAATCGGTAAGAATCTGTTCCGGACAAATTGAAAAATTCACGCAAAAATTTTCTTCGCTAAAAACTTCTTTGCGGGCAAGATAATCTGGGGAGCGGATACGCGCGATGCGCGTCGGGGTATTGTATAGGGTGAATGCCAGCTTGCAGGCCACCAGATTAACCTCATCGCTTTGCGTGACCGCCAGCAACATGTCGGTATCGGCTATTCCGGCCTGTTCCAATACGGAAGGATGGGCCGCGTTCCCGACCAGCGTGCGCAAATCAAGCCTGTCCTGCAGCTGGCGCAGTTTTTCGGCATCATTATCCACAACCGTAATGTCGTTTGCCTCGTTAACCAGGCTTTCAGCCACGGTAGAACCGACCTGCCCCGCACCAAGTATCAGAATTTTCACCCGCCCCCCTTATGAACTTACTGCTGTGCCCTGATCCAGCTTTTCCAATCTTCGAACAGCTGTTCATCTCGCGCAGCGATGACCGACCGCTGCCAGATATCGCCAAGCGCGAAATCATCGGTCTCGATGCAACAGGCATGGCCGCCTGATTCCTGGAATATCAGCGCCCCGGCGGCATAATCCCAAAGCTTTTGGCCGCCATGCAGATACATGTCGTAGCGCCCGACCGCGGTGTAACACCAGTCCAGCGCGCTTGCGCCAAAGTTTCGCTGGGAAGCGTAAGGCGGGTCGGCAGCCAGTTTCGTGACGAGTTTCTTGTTGAGGCGCTTCATATCTACGCTGGCCAGGGCTTTCTCCAGCGTAATTGCTGCCGCGTGGTCACGCAGCTTTTCACCGTTCAGGTAAGCGCCTCGCCCATGTTCGGCGGCAAACATCTCGCTTCCAACCGGATCGAACACCACGCCAAGCACACTCTTTCCGCCACGCAGCAGCGCAACAGATACCGCGAAGTACGGCAGACCGCGCACGAAGTTCGATGTGCCATCTATCGGATCAACACACCACAATCCATCTTGCCCTGTCTGCCATATCGCGTGTTGTTCGGCGGCAGTCATCTCTTCGCCCAACACCGGCACGTTGACAATCGCCTGAAGCTTCTTGACCAACGCGTTTTGTGCGGTTATATCCGCTTCGGTGCACAGGCTGCCGTCACCTTTGCGCTGATGCGCCACCTTGAGATAACGCGGCATGATTTCTTCAGCAGCCACCAGCTTAACTGCCGCAATCACCGCCTTGAGCAGCGCGCTCATGCCGGCAGGATTGCTTGTGCCGATCTGGGCCGAAACGTTCATGCCGGCTTGCTTTGACCGTCTGGTGCTTCACTGCGCCATTTGATGGAACAGCCCATACTGGCAATCTGCTCGCGCGGCCCCTGCCCGGTGTTTGCCACTTGCACCATGGCGTTGAACAGATCGCGCGGCGCATCGGGCACCGCCTCCTTGCGCGAAGCATCC
>DATKVR010000010.1:0-6004 GCA_035529955.1 Gallionella sp. | reverse complement strand
GCGTCTGGTTCACAAAAAATCTCGGTGATGCGATGCTCGCAGGAGAGCCGCTGGAACAGATCAAAACGCATTTCTTGTCCGCATACGAACGGGCTGGGAACGCCAATGAGATGGCGCTGTTCTTTCGTCACGAATCAGAAGGGCGTCTCCACTGTGAAGTAAAAATCTACTTCACTCCGGCATCGGCTGTTGTCGCGAAAGCGGTTGATGCGACCCCCTGCAACAGGCCCTCGCCAAACGGTCTGGGCTTGCTGGCCGGTTCGGAAGCAGTCTGGTCTGTCCTGTTCCGTGAATAGTGAAATCCAGGCGACAACACCCATCGTGCCCGACAATGAGCTTCATTCGTGCGCACCCTGCACGATTGCCCTTCTTCACCTTAACCAACCAGGGAGATCAGCAATGAATAGCGAAAAATATAGTGCAGGGATGGCGGTGCGACGAGAAGTGCTTGGCGATGAGTATGTCGACAAGGCTATATCCGGCTCCACCGAATTCACCCGGCCATTGCAGGATATGGTCACGGAAAATTGCTGGGGCGAAGTATGGACACGGGGGGTGTTAACCAGAAAAACACGCAGTCTGATCACCATTGCCACCCTGGCTGCGCTCAAGGCCCCGGCAGAGCTGAAAGGCCATGTACTTGGTGCATTGCACAACGGATGTACAGTCGATGAAATCCGCGAAGTTCTGCTGCATGCCACGGTCTATTGCGGGATTCCTGCGGGCATTGAGGCGTTCAAGGCAGCAAAGGAGGTTATTGAAAATTGGCCAAGCGATGCCGGGAGCTGAACAGCCGGCTGATCGGGACAGGCTGTCGCGGCGGGTGCATTCAGGCGTACGATAGCGATCACTGGAAATGCCACGTATGCCAAACCGAAAGCAGGTGAAGTATGGATCGCCCCGACGCGCTGTTCTGGAATCTGCCGGTTGAATCCCTGCAATCGCTTTTGCAGTCAACTGTCGCGGGGCTGAGTCAACAAGAAGCAGAAGTGCGCACTGCCCGTTTCGGCCCCAACACGTTGCGGGACCATGGCGAACGGCCGCTGCTGATGCAATACCTGAGCCATTTCAAGAATCCGCTGGTGATGGTTCTGCTGGCGGCCAGCGCGGTGTCCGCGCTGACCGGCGAGATCACCGGATTCGTGATCATCTGGGCCATCGTGCTGATGAGCGTGACGCTGGATTTCTATCAGGAATACCGTGCCGGTCGCGCCGCAGAGGAGCTGAAAAAATCCGTGGCGGTTCGTGCAACGGTGTTGCGCGATGGACATTCGCTGGAGGTCATGATCGCGCAGCTGGTGCCGGGGGACGTGGTGCTGCTGGCTGCCGGTGACCTGATCCCGGCCGATTGTCGCTTGCTCGAGGCAAAAGACTTCTTTATAAACCAGTCGTTGCTGACCGGCGAATCCTACCCGGTGGAAAAACATGCGCGCGAATTGCCGGCCCCGGCGGATGATCTGAACCAGGCCGACAACGCAGTATTCATGGGCACCTCCGTGATCAGCGGGATGGCGACGGCGATGGTGTGTCGCACCGGTTCCGGCACGGCGATGGGCAATATCTCGGATACGCTGACCGTCAAACCACCGCCTACTGCCTTCGAACTTGGCACGCAGAGCTTCGGCATGCTGATCATGCGCCTGACTTTCCTGCTGGTGCTGTTCGTTTTTTTGATCAACGCGTTCTTTCACCGGCCGCTCCTCGATTCGTTCCTCTTCGCGATTGCACTCGCGGTCGGCCTGACGCCGGAACTGCTGCCGATGGTGGTCACGGTGACGCTGTCGCGCGGCGCGTTGCGCATGGCGAAGAAACAAGTGATCGTGAAGCGGCTCAGCGCGATCCACAATCTGGGCAGCATGGACATATTGTGCACCGACAAGACCGGCACACTCACCGAGGGGCGCATCAAGCTGGAACGTCACGTCGATGGACTTGGCAATGACAGTGCGCAGGTTTTGCAACTGGCCTACCTCAACAGTTATTTCGAGACCGGGCTGAAGAGCCCGCTGGATGACGCGATCCTCCAGCACGAAGAAATCGACGCGAGCAGCTGGCGCAAGATCGACGAGGTGCCATTCGACTTCGAACGCAGGCGCGTTTCGGTATTGGTCGATCAGGGCGAGAAGCGCTTGCTCGTTGTCAAGGGCTCGCCCGAGGATATCCTCGGGCTGTCCACGCAATATGCCGTGGGTGAAACGCTGGAAACCCGTCCACTGGACCAACAGGCGCAGGCATCCATCCAGACTTTGCACGACAACCTGGGCCGTGAGGGCTTCAGGGTGCTCGGCATCGCTTGGCGTCAGGTGGCGCCGGATCATCCGCATGCCGTGGTCGGCGACGAGACCGAACTGACCTTCGCCGGCTTCGCCGCATTCCTTGATCCGCCCAAGGAGAGCGCGGGGCATGCACTCAAAGCCCTGGCTGCGGACAATGTCCAGGTCAAGATCGTCACCGGCGACAACGAACTGGTCACCCGCTATGTGTGCGGAAAACTGGGCATGCCGGTGATGGGTGTGCTGACCGGCAGCGAGATACAGCAGATGGGCGATGCTGCTCTCGCAGTCCGCGTCAGGGAAGCCAACCTGTTCTGCCGCGTTACGCCGGCACAGAAAAACCGCATCATCCTGTCGCTGAAGACACAGGGGCACACCGTCGGGTATCTCGGCGACGGCATCAATGATGCACCTTCGCTGCGATCGGCGGATGTCGGCATCTCGGTGGACAGCGCGGTGGACGTGGCCAAGGCGGCGGCCGACATGATCATGCTGCGGGAAGACCTGGATGTGCTGCACGCGGGCGTGCAGGAGGGGCGACGCACCTTCGCCAACATCATGAAGTACATCATGATGGGGACGAGTTCCAATTTCGGTAACATGTTCAGCATGGCAGGGGCGACATTGTTCCTACCCTTCCTGCCGATGCTGCCGTCACAAATCCTGCTCAACAACCTGCTCTACGATGTCTCGGAACTGCCGATTCCGATGGATAACGTGGACCACACGTATCTTACCCATCCCCGGCATTGGGACACGGCCTTCATCCGTAATTTCATGTGGGTGGTCGGACCGGTCAGCTCGGTGTTTGACTTCCTGACGTTCTTCATCCTGCTGAAGGTATTCGGCGCCGGCGAAGCACTGTTCCACACCGGCTGGTTCATCGAATCCATCGCGAGCCAGGTGCTGGTAATCTTTGTGATCCGCACCCGGGGCAGCCCTTTCAAAAGCAGGCCCAACATGACGCTGGTCATCACGTCACTGGGAGTGGTCATCGTCGCCGCTTTGCTGCCATTCACGCCATTTGCGGCACAGCTCGGCTTCGTTGTTCCCCCGCTGCTGTTTTTCGCGATCCTGCCGGCAATGGTGCTGTGCTACCTGGTGGCGGTGGAATGGGTGAAACGATATTTTTATCGGCATTTCTCGAAAAGCTAAACGCCGTCGCCGGCCCGGACTACAGCTCCTTCAACACGCCGCCCGAAAACAGCAGCGCGCAGCGGATTTTCTTGCCCGCATACACTGATTGCATCGCGTTTTGATATTCCGCTATCTGCGCACGGTACGGTGCGGGATCGGCAGTTTCACCGGTCTTGTAATCCAGCACCCACACCTCATCGCCGTACTCGACCAGACGGTCGATGCGCTTCAGTTCGCCGGCCGCATTGACGTAGGGCATTTCGTTGCTTGCACTGAGGTAGCGCTGCGGATCGAAGAAACGCTGCAAAGATTCAAGTTCAAGCAATGCCTCGGCCTGTTGCCAGAGGTTGTCCATCTCGCCGGCCGGAATGCCGCATAGCGCCTGAAGTACAGCCTTGTCGACGGCAGCATTGGGCGGCGTCATGTGTTGCAGCAGCGCGTGCAGCCAGGTGCCGCGCTGCTGTTCCGGCGTGATGCGTAAAACATGTTTTCCGGTCGGAAACGGGCGCAGCAATGCGGCATCCACGTTCACCGGTGATTTTTCCTGCTCGGCTACAACGCTGCCCGCCGCGGTCAGCAGCGGGTTTGCGTCCCGCTTCACGACATGCGCGATTCGCCCATACCAGGAAGTCTCCGCGGGTTCGCCGTTGCCGCTGACCAGCAGCGCCTGTTTGGCGCGGGTCATCGCGACATACAGCAGGTTCATTTCCTCGCGCAGCGCATAGGCCTCGTCGGCATCGAAATAGCGCGCGCGCTTCGCCCCGCGTCCGCGCTTGTCGCTGAACAGGGAAAAGTGCGTCGGGCGCGGTGCGTCGGGCTGCCAGTCGAGCAGCACGCTGTAACTGTCGGTTTTACTCTGCGTATCGTTGGCATCCAGCAGCCACACGATGGGCGCTTCCAGTCCCTTGGCCTCATGCACGGTGTAGATGCGCAACGCGTTGCCGACCTCGCCCACCCTGCCCTCGTCCGGCGATTCGTTTTCCGCCGCGCGTAATTCGCGAAGTTCGGCAAGGAAACGCGGCAGGCTGGGATAGCGCCCGGCATCCACGTTGAGCGCGATCTCCATGAAGGCCTGCAGGTTGGCGCGCACGGCTTCCTGAAGTTCGGCAGGCAGCGCCGCCGCATAGCGATGCAGCAGATCACCCTCGAAATAGATGCGGTCAAGCAGGTCGTGCACCGGCAGCTTGTCTGCCTGCGCCAACCAGCCTTGCAGAAGGTCATGGGCGCGCAGCAGTCCGGCAGACACGGCACCGTCCTGTGCAATGCGTTGCAGCCGTGACCACCAGTTTCCAAGTGCAAGGCTCAAGGTGCAAGACTCAAGGGAACCCCTTGTACCTTGTCCCTTGTCCCTTGCTTCTGCCAGCAACATCAGGTCTTCATCGCTGCAGGAAAAAATCGGCGAGCGCAACGCCTGCGCCAGTTCCAGATCGGCGAACGGTGTGATCAGGAAAGTCAGCAACGCCTGGATGTCTTCCGCTTCCAGCGTGTCGAGCAGGCCGCCGCGCCGCGAAGTCAGGAACGGAATGTGGCGCGCGCGCAAGGCGTGCTCGTACACGCGCAGGTGCAGGCGCTTGCGCACCAGCACCATGATGTCGCGGTATTCGGCGCGGCGCAGCTTGCCGTCATCCAGTACGCTCCAGTTCGCGACGATTTCGGCGACAAGCGCGGCGAACTGTCCGGCCTCGATCTCGCGCGCACCGCTTTGCTCTTCGTTGCGCGGCGTGGTGAGCGGATTGCGCAAAATCAACCTTCCCTCAGACGAAACTTCTGCCCCCACTTTTTCAGTTGTGGCGAGTTGCAGCACTTCCACATGGCCGGGCAAGTCTTGGTGATGGGCGACATGCTTCTCGAAATCATCGAAGCCGTCCGGATGTTCGGAAAACACGCCATTCACTGTATCCAGCACCGCCGGTGCATTGCGCCGCGTCATGTTCTGGGTCAGATAATGCGCGCCGAACTCCTGCTGCAGGAATTTGCGCACCTCACCGAACAGGCGCGCATCGGCACGGCGAAAGCGGTAAATCGATTGCTTGGGATCTCCCACCACGAAAACCGTGGGCCGCGAATCCACCGCAGCCGATGCGAAAAACCACGATTGCAGTATCTGCCACTGCAGCGGGTTGGTGTCCTGGAATTCGTCCAGCAGCACATGGCGGTAGCGGCTGTCCAGCTTGTATTGCATGTACTCGGCGCAATCGCCCTGGTTGAGCATGCGGCACACCTGCCATTCCAGGTCGGTGAAATCCATCTGCTGTGACCGCAGTTTCAATTCCTGGTAATGTCCCAGCAGCGCGGCGCCACAATGCAGCGCGGCCCGGTTCATGCGCAACGCTGCCAGTTCGGACAGGGTATCGCGCACGGCGCGCAGCTTGTCGAACAGCACATCGCGGGCGAGCAGGAATGTTTCGGCATCCTGTTTTTTCGTCGGTTTGAAACTGCGCGGCTCATCGGCCTGGGTATACAGCGCGCGCGACAATGCCGCAAAGCGCCGGTGGGGGTCGCTCAGTTCCCAGGCCACCTGTATGTCGTTTGCCTTGTTGCACTGCGTATCCGTGCCCGCTGCCAGAACTTGCGCAAAAGCCAGTACTGCTGCC
>DATKVR010000009.1:0-4990 GCA_035529955.1 Gallionella sp. | reverse complement strand
CGTGCCATCGCCCCTTATCAGCCCGGCAAGCCGATTGCCGAGCTGGAGCGCGAGCTTGGCATCACCGGCATCGTCAAACTGGCCTCGAACGAGAACCCGCTCGGGTGCAGTCCCCGTGCCGTTGCCGCGATGCACGAGGCGATCAAAACCATCGCGCTGTATCCGGACGGCAACGGTTTCGAGCTGAAGGATGCGTTATCCCGGCGCTACGGGGTCGAGCAGGCTGGCATCGTGCTGGGCAACGGATCCAACGACATGCTGGAACTGGCCGCGCGCGCGTTTTTGACGGTCGGCGACAAGGCGGTGTACTCGGCCCATGCCTTCGCGGTGTATCCGCTGGCGACCCAGGCGGTGGGCGGTGTCGGCGTCAGCGTGCCCGCGATCGATTTCGGTCATGACCTGAACGCGATGCTGAATGCTGCAATCGAACACCAGGCCAAGCTGGTGTTCATCGCCAACCCGAACAATCCGACCGGCACGTTTTTATCGGGTGACGCGTTGCTCGTGTTTTTGCGCGCATTGCCAGCCAATATCCTGGTGTTGCTGGATGAGGCGTACAACGAATATCTGCCGGTGGAATGCCGCTACGACAGCGTGAGCTGGCTGAAAGATTTTCCGAACCTGATCATCTCGCGCACCTTTTCCAAGGCTTACGGCCTCGCCGGTTTGCGCGTCGGTTATGCATTCGCCGATGTACAGGTGGCCGACATGATGAACCGGGTGCGCCAGCCGTTCAATGTCAACAGCCTGGCGCAGGCTGCGGCGGTGGCCGCAATCCACGATACCGAATTCGTCCGGCAAACTTTCGCGCTGAACCTGAACGGCATGAAACAGATCACCGACGGATTGACCAGGATGGGACTGGAATACATTCCGTCCTTCGGCAATTTTGTCAGCTTTAAAATAAGGGATGCGATGCACATTTATCGCCGCCTGCTGGAGTCGGGCGTGATCGTGCGCCCGATCGCCAATTACGCGATGCCGGATTATTTGCGCGTGAGCATCGGGCTTGAATCGGAAAATTTGAAATTTTTGTCTGCGTTAACGCAGATTCTTGGAGAGATGCAATGATTATCGTAATGGGAAGAGACGTCACCGATGAACAGATCGGTGCAGTGGTTAGAAGACTTGAAGCGGCAGGCTTGAAAGCCAACATATCGCGCGGCATCGAGCGCACCGTGATCGGGGCGATCGGGGATGAACGTCCGCTGACCGAGGAAATGTTCACGCCGCTGCCCGGCGTGGAGTCGGCGATGCACATCGCCAAGCAATACAAGATCGTGTCACGCGAATCACACAGGGAAAATACCGTCATCGATATCGGCGGGATCAAGTTGGGCGGCAACCAGATTCAGGTCATCGCGGGACCTTGTTCGGTGGAAACCCAGCAGCAGATGGATCTGTCCGCCAAATTCGTGCACGAGGCCGGCTGCCGTTTGATGCGCGGCGGCGCATTCAAGCCGCGTACCAGTCCCTACACGTTCCAGGGCAAGGGTGTGGAAGGACTGGAGATGTTCCGCAAGGCGGCCAGCCCCTACAAATTGCCAATCGTGACCGAACTGATGGACGTGCGCATGCTGGACACATTCATGGAACACGATGTGGACGTGATCCAGATTGGCACGCGCAACATGCAGAACTTCGACCTGCTCAAGGAAGTCGGGCATATCAACAAACCGGTGATCCTCAAGCGCGGCATGTCCGCCACCATCTCCGAGTGGCTGATGTCGGCGGAATACATTGCCGCCGGCGGCAACCACAACATCATTTTCTGCGAACGCGGCATCCGCACCTTCGAAACCTACTACCGCAACGTGCTGGACGTGACCGCGATCCCGGTGCTGAAAAAGGAGACTCATTTGCCGGTGATCGTCGATCCCTCGCATGCCGGCGGCAAGGCATGGATGGTGGCATCCTTGTCCCAGGCAGCAATCGCGGCAGGCGCGGACGGCCTGCTGGTCGAGATGCATCCGAGCCCCTGCGACGCATGGTGCGATGCCGATCAGGCACTGACACCGCAGGAGTTGAAGGACTTGATGGCCACGCTGGGTAACATTGCCAAGGCGATCGGCCGTACGCTGTAGGGGATATCACCATGACTGACATGGAATTCACGCTGAAGCTGAGCCGGCAACAGGATTATCAGTTCAATGTGCAATTTGATCTTGCCGGCGTGCCTGATCTGCAACTGGATGAGCCGGCGCCATTGGGGAAGGGTTCCGGCCCGAATGCCTCCCGGCTTCTGGCAGCTGCAGTGGCAAATTGCCTGTCCGCCAGCCTGTTGTTTTGCCTGGGCAAGTTCAAGCAGGACCCGCAGGGCCTGACCGCACATGTGACAGGAAAAATGGTGCGCAACGAACAGGGTCGTCTGCGCGTGGGGGGTATCACCGTGGATATACGGCTGGAACAGACGGTGGAACGCCTTGAACATTGTGCCGCACAGTTCGAGGAATTTTGCGTGGTGACAGACAGCGTGCGCAACGGAATTCCGGTCAACGTGCAGGTGCGGGATGCCGCCGGGCAGCTCATACACCAGAGTGAAGCATGACAACCAAGCTATTCAACAAAGTCGTTGTTTTCGGCGTCGGACTGATCGGCGGCTCTTTCGCGCTGGCATTGCGAAAAGCCCATGCGGTAGATTCGGTGGTCGGTTTCGGCCGCAGCGAACAAACCCTGGTTCACGCGAAACAGCTCGGCATCATCGACCGCATCGGCAAGGATATGGCAGCGGAAGTTGCCGATGCAGACCTGATCATGCTGGCGACACCGGTTGGGCAGATGGCGGAGCTGATGGCGCGCATCGCACCGCACCTCGGCCCGCAAACCATCATCACCGATGGCGGCAGCACCAAGAACGACCTGGTGCGCGAGGCGTACGCGCAGCTGGGCAGCAAGGTGGCGCAATTCGTTCCCGCGCATCCCATTGCCGGAGCAGAGGTGAGCGGCGCGATGGCGGCGCGATCTGACCTGTTCCAGTGGAAGAAGGTGGTGCTGACTCCGTTGCCGGAAAATAGCGCCGTAGCGGTGGATCGCGTGCGCCGTGCCTGGGAGCAGTGCGGTGCCATGGTGAGTACGATGACGCCGGAGCAGCACGATGAAGTATTCGCCGTCGTGAGCCATTTGCCCCATTTGTTGTCTTTCGCGCTGGTGCACGAGATCGCGCAACGCGACAACCGCGATCTGCTGCTTGCATTTGCGGCAAGCGGTTTCCGGGATTTCACCCGCATCGCGGCCAGCAATCCGGAAATGTGGCGCGATATCTGCATGGGCAACCGCGCTGCACTGATGGCCGAATTGCAGGCCTATATCGCGGAATTGAACCGGATCAGTTCGGCGCTCGCGGCTGGCGATGCGGCACAACTCGAGGAAACCTTCCTTGCCGCGCGTGCGCTGCGCGCCGGCTGGACCATGAAATAATCATGAAGACGATCTCAAACAAGCGAATCTGGTGGCTGGCGATTGCCCTTGCATTGCTCTGGTTTTCCAACCTCGAATACCGCAAGCTGATCAAGCCGGACGAAGGCCGCTATGCGGAGATACCGCGCGAAATGGTGGTCAGCGGCAACTGGGTCACGCCGCGCCTCAACGACCTCAAGTATTTCGAAAAGCCGCCTCTGCAATATTGGGCGACAGCCACTGCATACGAAGTGTTCGGTCAGCATCAATGGACGTCGAGGTTGTGGACCGGCTTGACCGGCTTTGCCGGTATCCTGCTGGTGTGGTTTGCCGGCTTGCGGTTGTTTGGTCGCGAGGCAGCCAACTACGCTGCGGTGCTACTGAGCGGCAGTTTGCTGTATGTGTTGATGGGCCACATCAACACGCTGGACATGGGCGTCACATTTTTCATTACGCTCGGTATCGCTGCATTGTTGATTGCCCAGCAGGAACTGGAAAAACATCGCGGTCGATGGATGCTGCTGGCCTGGGCTGCGCTCGCATTGGCGGTGCTCAGCAAGGGCCTGATGGGTATTGTGTTGCCCGGTACGGCACTGTTTCTCTATGCATTGGTGCAGCTCGACTTCACCGTGTTCAAGCGCATGCACTGGCTGGCCGGACTGGCGGTGTTCCTGTTGATTACCGCGCCGTGGTTCTACCTGGTGATGAAAGCCAATCCGGAATTCTTCCAGAAATTTTTCATCTACGAACACTACACCCGCTTCACCACCAAACAACTCGGGCGCTACCAGCCATGGTATTACTTCGTGCCTATCCTGCTGGTCGGCATGTTGCCGTGGACGCTGCTGATGTTCGACACCCTGATCAGGACCTGGCGCGACAGCAAGTTGCCGGGCAAGGCTTTCAATGCCGCGCGCTTCCTGCTGGTGTGGTCGGTGTTCATCTACCTGTTTTTTTCCGTTTCGGATTCCAAGCTGCCGTCCTACCTGCTGCCGATATTCCCGGCGCTGGCGCTGCTGATGGGCAGGCAAATGGCAGCCATGAACAGGCGAAAATTGTTCTGGCTGATCTTGCCCGTATTGCCGCTGACCCTGCTGGGCCTGGGCTTTGCGCCCTTTGCTGCAAAGCTGGCCGATACGCCGCTGCAGGTGCAGGGATACAGCGCATATGCATGGTGGCTGGTGGCGGCAGCGCTGATCTGGTCGCTGGGCGTGATCACCGCGCTGGTTCTGCTGCGCCGCCGCAATAGCGTCGAAAAACACAAGTTTGTCGCGGTGCTGGTGCTGTCACTGAGCACGTTAATGGCCGCGCTGATCGGCACGTCAGGCTATAACACCATTGCAAAAGAGCGCTCCGGCTACTACATTGCCGAAGCGGTACGCCCGTACATCAAGCCGGACGAACCGTTCTATTCGGTGAATATGTATGAACAGACCCTGCCGTTCTATTTAAAGCATACATTTACCCTGGTGCAGTATCAGGATGAGATGGCATTCGGTATCAAGCAGGAACCCTGGCGCTATATTCCGGATTACGCAAGCTTCGCAAAGGTTTGGCAGGTGCAGCCGACAGCGCTGGCGATCATGCCGGTGGA
>DATKVR010000008.1:0-36902 GCA_035529955.1 Gallionella sp. | reverse complement strand
TGCTGCACCAGCCAGATCTCGTCGCGCGTTTCGTTGTTGCGCTCGGCGGTAAATTTCTTCATCGCATCCCAGATCGGCCGGTACTCGACCAGTCCCAGCGAATGGATGACCGGCGGCGAAACATGTGCAGGCACTGAGGCTTCGGCTTGACCCTTTTCTCTTGCCCCTTGCCCCTGTTTCGTCATAGCACCATCACGATCAGGGGATGATCGCACAGGTCCCGGTATAGCGCGTCGAGCTGCTCGCGCGAAGTGGCGCGCACGGTACAGGTCAGACTGATATAACGCGCCGTTTTGCTGGCGCGCATTTCCATCGCGGAGGCGAGAAATTCCGGATCGTGTTTGTTGACCACTTCCAGCACCGCTTGCGCAAACCCCGCCTGCTGCTGTCCGAATATCTTGATCGGAAAGTCGCAGGGATATTCGATCAGGCTCTCGGTCAATTCGACTTTTGGCAATTCTTCCATGGTTGTTTACCTGTCGGCACGCATCACATCGCGCTTGAAGTCCTGATACAGCTTGTGCAAGCAGGTGAACATTGCGCCCGGTTTACCGTTTCCGACCGGCTCGCCATCGAGCCGGGTGATCGCAAGCACTTCCTTGGTGGATGAAGTGAGCAGCAGTTCATCCGCAGCGAATAATTCGCCAACGGCAATCTTGCGCACTTCAAAAGGGATGCTGTTTGCGGCGGCAATCTCCAGTATCACGTCGTAGGTAATGCCGGGAAGCATCAGGTTATCCTTGGGCGGCGCGAGCAGCTTGCCGTTGCTCACCACGAAGATGTTGCTGGCCGCGCCCTCGGTCATGAACGGGGGCTCGTTGTTTGATCCGGCGCGGATCAAAATGGTCTCCGCACATCCCGCTTCCACCGCCAACTGGCGCAACAGCACATTGGGCAGCAGCGCGATGGACTTGATATCGCAGCGCAACCAGCGGTTGTCCTGCGCGGTGACCGCGCCCACACCGCTTTGCAGCAGCGCCTCGGGCGGTACCGACAGCGGGTTACTCATCATGAATACCGTCGGCTTGACCGGCGGATTGGGAAAGGCGTGGTCGCGTTTCGCCACGCCGCGCGTGATGTGCAGATACAGATATTGATCGTCGCCTGAATTGCGCGCGATGAGCTCGTTGGTGATGTCGGCCCATTCGCCATCACTGTGCGGATTGGCAAGTTTGATACCGTCCAGGCTGTGCTGCAAACGCCGCAAATGTTCTGACAGACGAAAGGTTTTGCGTGAATACACCGGAATGACTTCATACACGCCATCGCCAAAGATGAAGCCGCGATCCAGCACGGAAACCCTGGCTTCTCCGATGGGCATGTATTCCCCGTTCAGGTAGATCGTCATGGCCGGGTAACTATTGAAACATCAGGCGGATGTTGTCCCATCCGCGCGAAAATACATTGGCGAGCGGCACGCTTTGCAGTGCCTCCAGCGGGAATTCGGCATAAGGTTTGCCGGCCAGCGTCAGTTTGAGCGTACCCAGTTTCTGCCCGCCCATGATCGGGGCAAGAATGGGTTGGTACGTTTCAATTTTTGCCCTGAGCTGGGAAAATGTTCCCTTTGGAATAGTCAGGAACATGTCACGGCGAAAACCGACATCGAGAAGGCTCTCGGTGCCTTTCCAGACACGCAACTGGGTAACCGGCTGGCCCTTTTGATACAAACGCAAAGAATCGAAATGCTGGAAACCGTAATTCAGCAGCTTCTGGCTTTCCGAGGCTCGCAAGCGGTCTGAATTTGCGCCGAACAATACGGTAATCAACCTGTGGTTATCCCGCTGTGCCGATCCGACCAGGCAAAACCCGGCCGATTCGGTGTACCCGGTTTTGACGCCGTCCACATAGGGATCAATCCACAGTAGCCGGTTGCGATTGGATTGCGTGACGCTGTTGAATGTGTAGTTACGCAGCGAGAACAGCGAATAATACTGGGGATACTCGCGGATCATTGCTGCCGTAAGCACGGCCAGATCGGATGCACTGCTGTAATGCTCCGCGTCTGGAGTACCCGCCGGATTGGTGAAATGGGTATTCTTCATACCCATGCGTTTCGCTTCCCGGTTCATCATGTCGACAAAACCCGCTTCGCTGCCCGCGATATTGACGGCGAGCATGATCGCCGCGTCGTTGCCCGAATCCACAATCATCCCGCGCAACAGGTCATCCACCGTGACGATTTGTCCCGCCTTGAGGAGCATGCGGGACTCGTCGCCCAGATTGCGAACTGCAACAGAGGGGACACTCAGTTTTTGATTAATTGACAGGGTACCGTGCCTGATCGCATCGAAAGTCAGGTAGGCAGTCATCAACTTGGTCAGGGAAGCCGGCTCCATGCGGGCATCACCGTTCTGTTCCAACAGTACCTGGTTGCTGTTGTAGTCAAACAATACGTATGACTTGGCCGCGAGCTGGGGAGCCTCGGGCAAAAGATCGGGTTGCGCGGACGCGAGCACGGGTACGAGGCAGAGAAACAATAGAATAAGTTTCATGATTCAAGGCAATTTTCCGAGGGTGCAATTATAGTCGGCTGTTCATGGGAGAGGGAACAATCCGCTGCTTTCGCATACAGTTATAATCCGCGACTGATATTAACCATCGGAAAGATAATCATGATCAATTTGATTCGGTTTGGCGGATTGCTGGCAGCCCTGTTCTTATGTACCAGCGTTTATGCCGGCGATATCCGGATACAAAATGCATGGGCACGCGCCACTGCCCCCGGACAGGATGCGGCTAGCGTGGACCTGACCATCACCAGCAAACATGCCGCGGTCCTTGCCGGGGTGTCCAGCACGGTTGCCAGGACTGCCGCGTTGCACAGCATGGTGATGGAAGGCGGCATGATGAGAATGCGCAAAGTGTCATCGATTGATTTACCCCCCGGGAAATCGGTGAACCTGGGCGAGAGCGGCTACCACGTGATGCTGGTCGGGCTGAAGGCGCCGCTTAAGGAAGGCGATACCGTGCCGTTGATGCTGAGTATCAAGGTGGGCAAACTGGGCGTGATCAAGTTCAAAACCCATGCCGAAGTAATATCGCTTACCGCGACCGCCCCGCCCGCTGAAAATACCAACCATCAGCAGATGAACATGCACTGAGTGAGTGTTGGCTACGCCGGATGCTCAGGTACCGCTTGCCACCAGCGGCATTAAGTAGCCCTGACTTATTCCATCTGGTGTAGAATTCGCGGCATATTTTTTTGAGGGAACACCATGCCGCTTTCCGCTACCTCTGTTGCGCAAAAAGCCCGCACCTTGTCCGAGGCGCTACCCTATATCCAGCGATTTTTCGACAAGACCATTGTCATCAAATACGGCGGGAACGCGATGACCGATCCGGCATTGCAGGAAAGCTTCGCGCGCGACGTGGTGTTGCTCAAGCTGGTCGGCATGAATCCGGTGGTGGTGCACGGTGGCGGCCCGCAGATCAACGATTTGCTCAAAAAGGTGGGCAAACAGGGCGAATTCATCCAGGGCATGCGCGTGACCGACGAAGAGACCATGGACGTGGTCGAGATGGTGCTGGGCAAGGTCAACAAGGACATCGTCAACCTGATCAACCGTTTTGGCGGCAAGGCGGTTGGCCTGACCGGGCAGGATGGCGGGTTCATCCGCGCCGAAAAATTGCTGCTGGAGAGCATCACCGAGCCGGGCAAGATGCTGGACATCGGCCTGGTCGGCGACATCAACAAGATCGACCCCTCCATTATCACTTTTCTGGATTCCGGCGATTTCATTCCGGTCATTGCGCCGATCGGGGTATCGCCGGACGGTGAAACCCTGAACATCAACGCCGATGTGGTGGCAGGCAAACTCGCTGAAGTGCTGCACGCCGAAAAACTGGTGTTGCTCACCAACACCCCCGGAGTGCTGGATAAAGACGGCAAACTGCTGACCGGCCTGACGCCAAAACAAATTGACGGACTGGTGGCGGATGGCACGCTGTCCGGCGGCATGCTGCCCAAGATCAGTTCTGCACTGGACGCCGCCCGCGGCGGGGTGCGTGCCGTGCACATCATCGACGGGCGGGTGCAGCACGCGCTGTTGCTGGAGATATTGACCGACGAAGGTGTCGGAACACTAATAAAAAGCAAGTAACAGAATTTTGATAATGAGCGGGCGGCTGTGGATTTTCGATCTGGACAATACGTTGCATGATGCCAGGCCGCACATCTTCCCGCACATCAATCGCAGCATGACGGCCTATCTGCAGGAACATCTGCAACTGGACGAAGCGGCGGCAAACGATTTGCGTGTGCATTACTGGCAAAGATACGGCGCGACGTTGAGCGGCCTGATGCGCCATCACGGTACCGATCCGGGTCATTTTCTGTGGCATACGCACCACTTTCCGGAACTGGACCAAATGGTGCTGAGGGTACCGCGATTACGCCACGTACTGAAAGCGTTGCCGGGCAGAAAAGTCGTGTTCTCGAATGCCCCAGCGCACTATGCGCATGCCGTGCTGAAGCTGTTGCGTGTGGATGACCTGTTCGATGATGTGATGGCGGTGGAACACACGCGCTACCGTCCCAAGCCCGACAATTTCGGCTTCATGCGCCTGTTGAAAATACATCGCGTGAAAGCACCGCAATGCATCATGGTTGAGGATAGTCTGGAGAATCTGCATACGGCGAAACGGCTGGGAATGCGCACCGTGTGGGTGAATGCCGGCAACAAAAGCGCGCCTTGTGTGGATGCGAAGATTCGCGATGTGATGCAGTTGCCGGAAATTTTGGGGCGTATAGGTTAATTACAAACCCTCTCCCAAACCCCTCCCCCGCAAGCGGGAGAGAAGTTTGGGAGAGGGTAATTGATAGGGAGACAAACATGGCCGCAGCTAAACCGGGCGAAAGAAAATTACAGATCCTGCAAGCCGTTGCCGGGATGCTCGAACAGCCCAAAGGCGAAAAGATCACCACGGCCGCACTGGCCGCGCGGCTGGAACTTTCCGAGGCGGCGCTGTATCGCCACTTCGCCAGCAAGGCGCAGATGTTCGAGGGCCTGATCGAATTTATCGAACAGACCGTGTTCGGCCTGATCAACAAGATAACCCAGGAAGAAAAAAGCGGCGTGAAACAGATCGAAGCGACCGTGGCCATGCTTCTCAATTTCGCGCAGAAAAACAGCGGCATGACACGCGTGCTGATCGGCGACGCGCTGGTTAACGAGGATGAACGCCTGCAGCAGCGGGTCAACCAGTTGCTGGATCGCATCGAGGCTACGCTCAAGCAATCGCTGCGCATTGCCACCACCCAGGGCGAAATGGGCGCAGCGGTGGATGTCGGCGCACACGCCAATCTGCTGCTGTGCTATGTGATCGGCCGCTGGACGCAATTCGCCAAGAGCGGATTTGCACGCGAACCGATGGCGTTGTGGCCGGCGCAGTTGGCCATTTTGTTGCATAAATGAACGGAAAAATAAATGATACTGATACTGAAATCCAACGTCGGCGAGCATTCTCCCGAATACAAACAGCTGCAGGCGCACCTCGCCGGGTTGCCGGGCATCCAGACCCGCGTGCATCTCGAACGCGGCAGCGAAAAAACGCTGACGGAAATCTACCTGATCGGCAACACCAAGGCGCTTGAAATCGAAGACATGCAAAACCTGCCCGGTGTCGAACGCGCGGTGCGCGTTTCCGAAGAATATCGCATCCTGGGGCGGCACAAGGACGATCAGCGTCCCACCCATTTCGAATACAACGGCGTGCGCTTCGGGCAGGACACCCTGAACGTGTTCGCCGGATTGTGCGCGGTGGACAACCGCGAGCATGTCGAAATCATGATGAAGGCGGTACATGACAACGGCCAGGTGTGTACACGCATGGGCGCGTACAAGCCACGCACCAGCCCCTATGCATTCCAGGGCCACGGCAAGCTGTGCCTGCCTTATGTATTCGAACTGGCAGGCAAATACGATATCAAGGTGATCGCGATGGAGATCACCCACGAATCGCATCTCAACGAGATAAAGGAAGCGTTGCACCAGACCGGCAATCCGACCGGCGTGATGCTGCAGATCGGCACGCGCAACACGCAGAACTTTGAGCTGCTGAAAATCGTCGGGCGCCAGACCGAAATGCCCATCCTGCTCAAGCGCGGCTTCGGCATCACGCTGGACGAATCGCTGAACGCCGCCGAATACCTGGCATCGGAAGGCAACCGCAACGTGGTGTTCGGCCTGCGCGGCATGAAGACCAACATGGGCGACCCGCACCGCAACTTCGTGGATTTCTCGCATGTGCCGGTGGTCAAGCGCCTGACGCGCATGCCGGTGTGCATCGACCCGTCGCACTCGGTCGGCTCGCGTGCTGCCGCGCCGGACGGCATCCTCGACATGATGCATGTAACCGCTCAAGGAATCATCGCCGGCGCAAACATGGTGCTGGTGGATTTCCATCCCGCACCGCCCAAGGCGCTGGTGGACGGCCCGCAAGCAATGCTGCTGAAGGAACTGCCGTACTTTCTGGAAGATATACAGATCGCGCGCGAGGCATACCTGAAACGCGTCGCACTCAGAAAAAATCAGGGATAGTTCTTGAATCTTCCTGTGGAACTTAAGACAGTGAAGTTCTGCTTGCCCATTGCGAATTCCCTCGAACCTTCGGACCTGTCACCATCCTCGAGGCGGGATTCGAATCTTTCCGGGAATTGCCCGTTCAGCCACTTCAGGATGGGTGTCAGTTCCCGCCTTTCCGCAACAGAGGCGTACTCGTCCATTTCAAATACACCCAGCCCCTTTTCCGAGGCGTACAGGTAATTCTCGGAATCGTGAATGCTGGTCAGGAAGGGCAGCTTCAGGGAATTGAGAAATCGCTGCAGCGCCTCATAGACTGTCGAGGAGGAGTTACGGACCCGGTTTGCAACCACCGCGATCTTTGCCCCGGAGGTACGCGCGCCACCGAACAGGAACAGCTCCTTGATAAAATCCGCAGTGGCGTGGATGTCGATGGGAGAAGGTGCGACCGGGATCACAATAAAGTTGGATTTGCGCACCAAATCCTGCAACAGCAAACCTTTCGCTCCGGCCGGCGCATCGATGATCGTGATTTCGGTATCCGCAGGAACCCAGGCATGGGTGCTGCGCAAGGGAATGGCCCCTTTGGCTGGCGCGGCATTCGCCCCATAGATCTTTGTCGCCTCATCAGGCCGCAATCTCAACCATTGTATGCTTGAGCCCTGCGGGTCGTAATCCATGATCGCAGTCTGGATCTTCCTGGTGGCGTAGTAACTGGCAAGATTGGTGGCCAGGGTGGTCTTTCCCGAGCCTCCTTTCGAGTTAATCACCAGTAACGTCAGCATGACGTTCCTGCTCCGGCGCTAAGCAGCTTGCGCGCATGGATTTGTTCTGAGATGAAAACAAAAAACGCCAGCGGCAGACCGATCACGGTCGCCACACAGCCAGGCAGTTCCCATATCTTTAGAGCCAACATAGCGGGTATCTTTCCGGAGAACAGAAAATTATTTCACTTCTTTTGATAACTTTCGCTCTTTGATAACAAAGAATTAAGTGAACATTAGTCCGTTGAGCACCGCGCGTCAAATATTAGTTCGAATTTATTGACTGTCAACACCCGTACCAATATCATTACAGCCATCAAGGTTTCGGATTGTCCGACTTTGGCAATTTGATGAGGTGACAAGATGGTAGTGCAAAAGAGCAAACCGGCTACAAGCAAAACCTCCGCTGTTAAACCCAAGTCCCCGAAAGCGACTGTGGCACCGGTTGCCAAAAAGGCCACACCGAAAAAAGCTGAAGCCGCTGTATCGGCGTCAAAAAAGCCCAAGTCTACCGCAGCAAAGAAAATATCCGTACCGGCATCCAAACCCGCAAAAAAAGTTTCCGCACCAGCTGCAAAAATCAAGACGCCTGCAAAGCAGGCAGCCACCAAAGCCAAACCATCCGAGGCTGATGGCAAGGCAGCGGTAAAACCAACCCGCGAGGAACGTTATCGCATGGTGGAAACAGCCGCGTATTTTATTGCCGAGCAGCATGGCTTCCAAGGCCGTTCGGATGAGCATTGGGCAGCAGCAGAGCGAGCGATTGCCGCAAAGCTGGGCCAATAGTCGAATACCGCACCATAGCATTTTCTGCTGCCTTTCCGGCTGATATCAGCCAGATATCGAGACCGTCGCATTCCCGGCACTTGTTCGCGTTTTGAATCGTTGTCAGATGCCGAACACCGCAGGGGATAACAACCGCACAGCGATGCACACGCTTTCCGCTACCCGCCGGTCGGGATGGATCCCAAGACAGGACAGGAGCGGATAAATTGGGGGCAGCGCCTAGCGCCGGCGATCTTGATCCGGAAGGATTGGGGTTTGTTCAGATATGCATGTCCCGCAGCCCGGCAGGCAAGACCTGAATTCAGCGTTCGAAGATATCATCGGCAAAAAAAACGGCCGAAAATTGTCCTGAAGCTTGACTCTTTGAAATGCCGCCTTGCGTGAAGGCGACTGTATTGGTGAAGCCACCAGCCCTCGTGGAAGGCTGGCCTCTTCTAGTGCATTTATTTCTTTGCGCCGTTCACAGCTGCTTTCAGCGTAGCGCCAGCCTTGAAAGCCGGGACTTTGGCAGCCTTGATCTTGATTGCTTCGCCGGTGCTGGGGTTACGACCCGCGCGTGCGGCACGCTTGCGCACTTCGAATGTTCCGAAACCAACCAGCGCGACATTGTCACCCTTCTTCAATGTGCTGGTGATGATTTCAATCAGAGCCGAAATGTTGCGGTCAGCATCTGCTTTGGAACTTCCTGTTTTGTCAGACAACGAATCGATCAATTCTTTTCTGTTCATGTTATTTCCTTTATTGTTATTACTGCAAATGCAGCGGAACATAGTCTAGCACCAGTCGGGGCTGTTTAAAATCTTTCAATGGGGCCGGATGTATGACCTGCCTCATTAGCCGCGACTATTTGGCACGCCCGTATTTTGCGGTGAAACTGGCTTTCCCCAGCATATTCCCATGGATCATATAGCCGGTCAGCGCTGCAGTGGCATCGGCTGGAACATCAAGCTTGTCGGTTTTGAGCGCATATACGGTAAAAATATAGCGATGCGGCTTGTCCCCTTTCGGCGGGCAGGTGCCGCCGAAAGCCGCCACGCCATAATCGGTACGGCCCTGGATCGCGCCTTTCGGCAGGGTCGTGCTGTTTAGCGCACCGGCATTCGCAGCCAGTTCATGGACATCGGCCGGGATATTGAAGACTACCCAGTGCCACCAACCCGAACCGGTGGGCGCATCAGGATCGTACAACGTCACGGCAAAGCTTTGGGTTCCCTTTGGTGCACCGCTCCATTTCAGTTCCGGCGACTTGTTCTCCCCGGAACAGCCAAAACCATTGAATTCGAAGCGCTGGGGAATCATGTGATTGGCCTTGATTTCCGTGCTGGAAAGTTTGAAGGCGGAAGCGTAGGTGAAAGTCGATAAAGCAGTCAGAACAACGGCAAACAGTATGCGGCGCATGGAACTCTCCTTCATGGACAAAACGGCGGGGACAGAATTGTAGCACCATTGCAATAGCCGCAAAATTGCTCCGGCTGGCGCAAGTTTTGTGCATTCCTGACCGGCCAACCATTGCATTGGCGGGACGAGAAGATCGCCAGGACTGGGCCGGGCTGATTGCCAATGTGCGCCGCCGGCAGAAGGCTTCAGGGTTGCCTGGCGCGCTGCCCGCATGTCCGCCACTCCTTTTCCGTGCACCTAAAATAACCGGGTGGCCACAACTGCAATTGCGGCTATTTGTCGCGACGCCATAAAGTCTCGGCTACTGCCTGTGCCCGGTTGATGCAGCGGCTCAGCACAAACAACAAATCCGACAATCGATTCAGGTAGGGCAGTGCGTGTTGCGGAACGGCATCGCGTTGGGAAAGCACGGCCAGATCGCGCTCCGCGCGGCGCGCCACGGTACGAGCCACATGACACAACGCGCCCGCGCGTGAACCGCCCGGCAGGATGAATTCGCGCAGCGGCGGCAGGTCGGCGTTGTAATGCGCGAGCTGTTCGTCCAGCCAGGCGATTTTCCCTTCCGCGAACACGTCCTGGGTGGGCAGCGCGAACGCGCCACCCAGATCAAACAGGTCATTCTGCATCTGCAGCAAAACCGCGCGAATGTCGGGTGTAAGTTGTTCGGCAAGCAGCACGCCGAGCTGGCTGTTCAACTCGTCGACGCTGCCCAGCACCGCGATGCGTGCATGGTCCTTGCCGAGTCGTGTGCCATCGGCCAGACCGGTGCTGCCGGAATCGCCGGTGCGGGTGGTGATCTTGGATAATCTCATTTCATTGCCTGTTTATTGTTGTTCAAGACACGCGAAGTATATCGCCGCATCCGGCTCGGTGCGATTGCGTTGTGCCTGCCAGATCATCTCGCTGAGGCACTCCATCATGCGATGTTGTGCATCGTGTTCGGATTCAAAACGACGGGTCAGGCGTGTGAAATGCGCGCGTATTCCCGGGGGTTGGTCGATTGATATCTGCTCCTCGATGGTCAGGTGCATCATCAGATGCAGGAAGGGATTGATTTCGCCCTGTTCCGGCGAGTAGTCCTTTTCCTGCTGGGATTCCGGATCTTCCAGCACGGTAAAATATTCGGGATGCCTGGCGATAAGCTGTGCGGCAAGGTCTTCCAGCGGCGTCAACAATTCCCTGGCCCGGTGTTTGCGCCATGACTCAAACAGAAAATTGCGCGCTTCGTCGCGTGAAGGATTGAATAGCACTAAACTTCCTTATGTTTGTATTCGCACAGGTCTTCAATGATACACGCGCCGCATTTGGGTTTGCGCGCCTGGCAGACATAACGGCCGTGCAATATCAGCCAGTGGTGCGCGTCATGCTTGAATTCGTCCGGCACGAACTTGAGCAGCTTCCTCTCCACTTCGGCCACGTCCTTGCCGGGTGCCAGTCCGATGCGGTTCGATACGCGGAAGATGTGCGTATCCACCGCGATGGTGGGCTGGCCGAACGCGGTGTTGAGGATCACGTTTGCGGTCTTGCGCCCGACTCCGGGCAAAGCTTCCAGTTCCTCGCGGGTTTGCGGCACCGCACCGCCGTGCCGTTCCAGCAGCAGCCGGCAGGTCTGCATCACATGCTTCGCCTTGGTCTTGTACAGGCCGATACGCTGGATGTACTCGCGCAGTTTCTCCTCGCCCAGTGCAAGGATTTTCTCCGGCGTGTTCGCAACCGGAAACAGATGCCGCGTCGCGGCATTCACGCTGATGTCGGTGGCCTGTGCCGACAGCATCACCGCGACCAGCAGCTCGAACGGGGTGGCATAGTCCAGCTCGGTGGTGGGGTGCGGGTTGGCGGCTTGCAGGCGCAAAAAGATTTCGCGGCGTTTGGCGGGGTTCATGGGGTTGATCCGAAAAATATTTGATGCAATACACTACGTTTAGTGCGTGGTTGCTGCTTTAGCAGCTTTACAACCGCGGTCTACCCCTTGCGGGTATTACACACCCTACACCTGTTCAGTGCATGGCAGGCGAGCAACCGCCATCCACCGGCACGATAGTCGCGCTCGCGCCTTTCAGCTTCTGTTCGGCGCGCAGGTTCAGCCAGTTTTTCGCCGCGATCAGCATGCCCAGCGTGATAAATGCGCCGGGCGGCAGGATGGCCAGCAGGAAGCCATGATAGTTTGGCACCACGGTAATCACCCAGGATTTTGCCGTTTCACCAAACACCATGTCGATACCGGACAGCAGCGTACCGTGCCCGAATATCTCGCGGATGCCGCCCAGCACCGCCAGCACCGCGGTAAGCCCCAGACCCATTGCAAAACCGTCCAGCGCTGATTCCAGCATGGGATTCTTGGAAGCGAATGATTCGATGCGCGCGAGCACGATGCAGTTGGTGACGATCAGCGGAATGAAAATGCCCAGCACCACATACAGTTTGTACATGTATGCATTCATCGTGAACTGGACCACGGTGACCAGCACGGCGATGATCAGGATAAATACCGGGATGCGTGCCTCGTTCGGAACGAGTTGCCGGATCGGCGCGATGGCTGCACCCGACAAGGTCATCACCAGCATCGTTGCAAGCCCAAGGCTCACTGCGTTCACCACCGAACTGCTCACCGCAAGAATAGGGCACAGCCCGAGCAGTTGCACCACCCCGGTGTTCTGTTTCCATACACCGTTGTAAAAGATGTCCTTGAATTCCTGGCCGGTCACTGCTGTTCTCCTTTAACTTGTACTGGGGAAGGGCGCGCCTTGAACAAGGTTTCGCGGTGTTGCGCGTAATACTGCAATGCCTTGTGCACCGCTTTCACCACCGCGCGCGGGGTGATCGTCGCGCCGGCCATATAATCAAACACGCCGCCATCCTTTTTGACTTTCCAACCGCTGGCATCGGGATTGTCCAGCGCTTTCCCTGCAAAGCCATTGATCCATTTGCTCTTGGCGATCTCGATGTAATCGCCCAGCCCCGGCGTTTCCTTGTCCGACACCACGCGCACCCCGGCGATTCTACCATCGCGGCGGATGGCAATAACCATATGGATCTTCCCGCCATAACCATCCGGGGCGATGACCTGCATCACCACGATGGAAGGTACACCGTTGAGTCGGCCGAGGTAGGCCGGGGTGGCGGTATCGTTGCCCAGCAACTCATCCGGCCCCAGTTCGGTCGTGTCCCTGATGATGTCGTTGTCATAGCTTCCCGCCGGCGCAATCTGTGCAATCAGTTTCAGCTTTTCCATTTCCTCGCTGCGCGCGATGGGGTCATGCGTCAGCCGGTAAGTGATCGCGAGCACGGCGGTGCCGATCAGCGCAAAAAACAGCAGGTTGAGCGCGGTAAGCAGCGAGGCTTTCGCGATCGTGCGTCTCATGGCTTGTCGCCCTTGGCTTTTTTCCCGAACAGCCCGTCTTTTTTGCCAAATACAGGCGGCTGGGTATACAGCACGATCAACGGCACGCAGATGTTCATCAGCAGCGTGGCGAACGCGACACCGTCCGGGAAGCCGCCGAACACCCGGATCAGGTATGTGAGCAGCGCGGCTCCCGCGGCAAAGATCAACCGTCCCTTGTTGGTGGTGGGGCTGCTGACCGGATCGGTGAGGATGAAGAAAGCACCCAGCATCGATGCGCCGGCGAACAGGTGGAACAGCGGCCCGGCGTAATGTCCCGGATCGGCCAGATGGAATATCCCGGCGATGACCAGCAGCGTGCCGAGAAACGCGACAGGAATGTGCCAGCTGATAATGCGCGCGGCAAGCAGATATAACCCGCCCAGCAGGAATCCACCCGCCACCATTTCGCTGCCGTGACCGGCCAGATGCCCGTAAATCGGCATTTCCAGAATCTGCCGGACCGGTTGCCCGAGGTGCAAATGGGTCTTCAGCGTGTCCAGCGGCGTTGCCATCGTTACTGCGTCCAGCGTTGCCCGGGCCGGCAGCATGCCATGAAAAATATATTCCAGCTGTTGCGAGAAAGTCAGTCCGGACGACACCATTCCCGCTTGTTCCAACCCATGGGGTGCGATCCAGTGGGTCATCTGCGCGGGAAACGAAATGATCAGGACCGCATAGCCGACCATCGCCGGATTGAACAGGTTATTGCCCAACCCGCCGTACAGGTGTTTGGCGATCGCGATGGCAAAGGCCGTGCCGACGACAGCCAGCCACCAGGGCGCCAGCGGCGGAATGGAAAGTGCCAGCAGCCAGGCCGTGAGCAGCGCGCTGTTGTCCTTGAGGAAAGGCACCACCGGCCGGCCGCGCAAACTGAGCATCAGTGCCTCTGTGCCCAGCGCGGTCAGGCTGGCCAGCGTGATCGAAACCAGGATTGCCGGGCCGAAATACCACACGTACAACGCAATGCCGGGCAGCAGTGCGAGCAGTACCTTGAGCATGATCTGCGCGACGCTGTCCGGCTTGCTGATAAGGGGAGTGAATAGCATTTCGATATATTATTCTTTAACGTGTTCGACTTCGGATTTGGCCAGTTCGATGATATGCGCACGGCCGGCTTCCAGTTCGGTTTGCGCTGCCTGTTGTTGGGGTGTCAATGACTGGATGCCGGCAAGCTTGGCGGATTGTGCGGCTTTTTCCCTGATGGCCAGCTTTTCTGCCTTTTCGCGCTTTTCCCGTTCGATGCGCTGTTCGTGAAACTCGTGGCGCACCCTTGCCTGATCCGCGAGCTGTTTGTCGTGTTCGCGAGCGCGTATCTCGCTCTTGGCAAATCGAAAATACTGCACCAGCGGAATGTGGCTGGGACAGACATAGCTGCAGGCACCGCACTCGATGCAGTCGAACAGGCTGAATTTCTGCGCCCTGCCGAACTCCCTGGATTGCGCGAACCAGTACAGGTCCTGCGGCTGCAGGTCTGCCGGGCACGCATCTACGCAGCGCGTGCAGCGTATGCACGGCATCGGGGGCGGGGACGGCGGGAATAATTTTTCCGATGCGACAATGATGCAGTTGGTGGCCTTCACCATCGGAACATCGAGTGCAGGCAACG
Source organism: Gallionella sp. (assembly GCA_035529955.1). GTDB lineage: Bacteria > Pseudomonadota > Gammaproteobacteria > Burkholderiales > Gallionellaceae > Gallionella. Next base: position 22,445 of record DATKVR010000008.1, on the reverse strand, counting down.
GAAACCCCATCATCGGGCCACCCATGATGTATCCGCTGGTGTCGGGCAGCATCCCGGCCAGCGCGACCAGTTCCGTTATCGGCGTGCCGATCAGCGCCTCGAAATTTTGCGCGCGGCGCACATTGCCGGTAATGGTAATGACGCGCGACAGCAGCGGTTCGCCGTGCGCCAGCGCGCGATAAACCGTGCAGGCGGTGGCAACGTTGAAACATTGCACGCCGATGTCGGTGGGTAATTTTCCGGAAGGCACTTCCAGTCCGGTGATTACCCGGATCAGTTGTTTCGCGCCGCCGCCCGGATAGATCGTCGGGATCGTGACCACTTCATGGCGCTTGTTTTGTTGAAGGGTGGAGCCGCTTGCCGAGATCGCCTGTTGCAGCGCGGCGATCGCTTCCGGCTTGTTGTCCTCGACGCCGATCAGCACCTCGTCCGCATCCAGCATGTAACGCAATATCTCCGCACCCTGCACAATTTCCCCGGCGCGCTCGCGCATCAGCATGTCGTCGCAGCTGATATAGGGTTCGCACTCCGCACCGTTCAGAATCAGCGTGGTAATCTTTTGTTTGCCGATGCGCAGCTTGATGTCGCTGGGAAACCCCGCCCCGCCCAGCCCCACCACACCGGCCATGCGCAGCAGGTGTTGCAAATCCGCGCTGCTGTGCTCGCGGTAATCGACCGGCTCGCGCGCGATCCATTCCTCCCTGCCATCCGGTATCAGGGTGGCGCAAAGATTCGGCAGGCCGGAAGGATGGGCAACCAGCTGCATATCGATCGCGCTGATGGTTCCCGAAGTGGGCGCGTGCACCGCGCTCGACACAAAGCCGTCCGGCATGCCTAGCAATTGCCCCTTCAGGACACGATCACCGGCTTGCACGATCGGCTTTGCGGCTTCTCCGGCATGCTGGTGAAGCGGAACGACCAGTCTGGGAGGCAGCGGCGCATGTGCTATCGCCGTCCGGGTGGACTGCGCCTTGTTGCTTGGCGGATGGACCCCGCCATGAAAATGATGGAGTTTCCTCATCGCGTTGCTTCAGCCGCTTCTGCAGCGGTAAAGGCATACAGCGGATATTTCCATTTCCAGTTGCTGATCTTTTCCCCGATGACCGGCATGCTGATGCAATCCACCGGGCAGGGCGCGACACACAGCTCGCAACCGGTGCATTCGGCGGCAATGATGGTGTGCATCTGCTTGGCTGCCCCAACGATGGCGTCCACCGGGCAGGCCTGGATGCACAATGTACAGCCTATGCACATGCTTTCGTCGACCAGGGCGACCGATTTGGGTTTGGGTGCGGCGGTGTCACTGCCGAAGGGTTTGAATTCCACACCGAGCAGATCGGCAAGTTTCTGTATGCCCTCTTCTCCGCCCGGCGGGCAGCGATTGATATCCGCTTCCCCTGCCGCAATGGCTGCCGCGTAAGGCTTGCAGCCGGGATAACTGCATTGTCCGCACTGTGTTTGCGGAAGAACCGCATCGATCTTGTCGGCCAGCGGATTCCCTTCGCTGTGGAATTTTATCGCGGCGAATCCCAACACCGCGCCAAGCACGGTCGCAATTGCCGCCATTACCAGCAATGCACTTAACAAGTGGTGCTTCCCATTACTTGATCAATCCGGAAAATCCCATGAAGGACAGGCTCATGAGTCCGGCGGTAACCATCGCGATCGCCGAGCCTTTGAAGATCACGGGAACATCCGCGCCTTCCAGGCGTTCGCGCATGGCTGCAAACAGCACCATCACCATGGAAAACCCCAGCGCTCCGCCCATGCCGAAGAAAATCGATTCCATGAAATTGTGCTTTGCCTGCACATTGAGCAGCGGTATGCCGAGCACTGCACAGTTGGTGGTGATCAGCGGCAAATAGATGCCCAGAACCTGATGCAGAACCGGGCTGGTTTTCTGCACCACCATCTCGGTGAATTGCACGATACCGGCGATCACCACGATGAACGACAGCGTGGTCAGGTAAGAAAGTTGGGGTCCCAGCAGATAATGGTTGATCAGGTAGCTCGAACCCGAGGCCAAGGTCAGCACAAAAGTGGTGGCTGCACCCATGCCGATGGCGGCTTCCAGGTTTTTGGATACCCCCATGAACGGACACAACCCGAGAATCTTAACCATCACGATGTTGTTCACAAACACCGCGCTGATGAGTATCAGAAGATATTCTGTCATTGCAGGACCTTAGTCAAATCAGGCGCGGATTATCCCCTGATTCATATGCTGCTTCAACCTCGTTCGCGGCATATGAATATTCCGGAATGTTAGCTGATCACACCGAATTTTTTGGTGAAGTCTCGCTGGACGCCGGGGCAATTTTGTTATCACCAACCGGCAACAAGACCGGAATCAGATCTCGATCCGGGTTCCCATCTCAATGACCCGGTTGGCCGGGATATTGAAGAAATCGGTTGCATTCATGGCATTTTTGGATAGCGCCACGAACAGCCGCTCGCGCCATTTGGCCATACCGGGTTTCGGGCTGGAAACGATCAGGGCGCGCGAAACGAAAAATGAAGTGGTCATCATGTCGAAGGGCAATCCTTCTGCGCCGCATAATTCCAGTGCAAGCGGAATGTCAGGGGTTTGCATAAATCCGTAAAATAATTTCACGCGATAGAAGTTCTTTCCCAGATCCTTGATCAGGAAACGGTTTCCTCTTGTGACATAAGGCTTGTCCTCGACCACCACGGTCAGCAGTATGTTGCGTTCGTGCAGCACATGATTGTGCTTCAGGTTGTGCAGCATGGCAGACGGCGCCCCGTCGCCATCAGGGGTCAGAAAAACTGCCGTGCCGCTTATTCTCTGCATATTTTCGACATCGTCAATGATCGCTTTCAGGGGCACTGTCAAGCTTGTGACCTCATCAAACAATAATTTTCGACCGCGCTTCCATGTGGTGAGCACGGTAAAGGATACCAGCGCGACGCCCAGCGGGAACCAGCCACCTTGTGGAATTTTAAGGGTGTTGGCGGCAAAATAAGTAAAATCCACGATCAGCAGCACCGAGATAACCGGAATGGCGACAAGCAATGACCAGCGCCATAGCAGCACAATCACGAAAGAGATCAGGATGGTGGTAATGGTCATGGTACCGGTGACGGCGATACCATAAGCAGCCGCCAGATTGCTGGAGCTTTGAAACGCAAATACCAGAAAGACTACCGCCAGATATAGCGTCCAGTTCGTCAGGGGAACATAGATCTGTCCTTGCGCTTTATCGGAAGTTTGGCGTATTTCCATGCGCGGCAGGAAACCCATTTGTACGGATTGATTCGCTACAGAGAATGCACCGGATATGACGGCTTGCGAGGCAATGACCGTTGCGGCAGTCGCGAGCAGCACCATCGGGATCAGCACCCAGTCCGGGCCAAGCAGATAAAACGGGTTATCGATCGCTTTCGGATTACGCAGCAGCAAGGCCCCCTGGCCGAAATAATTCAACACCAGCGCGGGCATCACAAACAAGAACCAACTTAACCGGATCGGGAATTTACCGAAATGCCCCATGTCGGCATACAACGCCTCTCCGCCAGTAATGACAAGAACGATCGCGCCAAGCGCAAAGAACGCAAGCCGCGGGTCGGCAGTTAAAAATCGAAATGCATAAACGGGATTCAGCGCAAATAAAATTTCAGGACTTTGCGCGATGGACATGACACCGAACACTGTCAGACAGACAAACCAGAGAAGCATTATCGGGCCGAATGCCATGCCCACAGTTCCTGTACCGCGCTTCTGGATATAAAACAATCCGGTCAAAATGAGAAAGGTGACGGGCAGTATGTAGATCTCGAACTGATGCGAAACCAGATCCAGGCCCTCGACTGCCGACAGCACCGAGATCGCCGGCGTGATCATGCCGTCGCCGAAAAACAGCGCGGCAGCGAAGACACCGAGTGCGGTGACGAACCATTTTATTTTCGGCTGTCCTTTGGTCAGATCGCTAACCAAGGCCAACAGGGCCATCGACCCCCCCTCACCGTTGTTGTCGGCTCGCATCATGATGACCACATATTTGAACGAGACCAGCAGCATGATGGTCCAGAACATCACCGACAGCACACCCAAAATATTGGCAGCGACGACAGGAAGGGGGTGAGAACCGGCAAAGGTTGCATGCAGCGCATACAGCGGACTGGTGCCGATATCGCCATACACCACGCCGATCGCTCCCAGCAAAAGGGGGGGTAACTTCTGTTCTGCTTGCGTACTGCTCATGCTCCAACCGTTCACTGTGGAAGAATGCGGCGGCACTCTACGCTGGCATTGCGCCGAAAGCAATCATCGTGAGCTTATTCGCCGGATTTTTCAGGCATGCGCATGACTTGTGCCGAAACCCCGGCCATTTGCAATCGAATCAATAAAGAGCCCGCGCAGCATGGCGCACCGGGGATTGATGTGGCCGGGGTTACAGGCCACATCAAGTCGGTCCTACAGTTTCTTGTGGGTGCCGTCGCACAGCACGCCGTTTGCGCTGTGCTTGCAGCCGCAAAAATACACCGCTTCCGATTTGGCGGCCTTGTACTCGACGGGGGAAAATTCGCTACCCTTGTGACTGCCGTCGCAGAACGGCTGGGTGGCACTTTTTCCGCAGGCACACCACCAGTAGCTTTTCCCCGCTTCTACCTGAACGACATAGGGAGATTTTTGGGCGATAACAGCTTGCTTGTCTGACATTTTGAAGCTCCTTGGTTATAAAAAACGACACTAAATTTCCTCCCGCTTTTTTGCAAGAGGCCCGACAAATCCATTGTCCGAAGGCCCGGGCGACATCCGCAGGCATCCTTATTTCCGTGAGTCGTGCGCGTTAGCAAACGCATCGCGCAAACGGCGCAGGCTTCCGGTCATCCCGGTCAGTTCCTTCTGCGGAAAATCCGCAAAGGCGCGCTCCATATGCGCCAGTTGAGCCGGAAAAACGCTTGCAAATAATTTCTCGCCCTGCGTTGTGAGCTGGACGATCTGGCAGCGGCCGTCGCTCGGCAGCGCACTGCGGCGCACCAGTTTTTTGCCTACCAGTCTGTCCACCACGCCGGTCAGCGTGCCTTTGGTAATCAGTGTCTTTTCACCCAGCTCCCTGGCCGTCATGCCGGGCGTGTTGCCCAGGGTGGCGATAATGTCGAATTGCGCCGGAGTCAGGCCCAGCGAACGCACATGCGCCGACGAATAAACCTCAAAGGCCTGGTAAGTGCGTGACAACTCACGCATCAGCTGCAAGAAGATCGGTGGTGACATCAGTGGGCCGGCTGGTTTCAACCCGCGCAATAATAGTTCTAGTTAGAACCAATGTCAATTTCCCGGATTCGTCGCTGGTTGGAATTTTTGCTCATCCCGCGTGTAACTCAGTACAATCCCGTGTCCTGACCTTCAACATATCAACGGTTACTTTATGAAATTGATCCCGACGGTCCTGTGCGGCGGAGCAGGCTCACGGCTCTGGCCGGTTTCCCGCGAATTGCACCCCAAGCCGTTCATCCGCCTGGCGGACGGGCAGAGCCTGTTGCAAAAAGCCTGGCTGCGCGGCGTGACCCTGCCGGGCGTGGCGGAGACACTCACCGTCACCAACCGCGAGCTGATTTTCAAGACCGCGGACGAATACCGCGAGGTCGCCGGCTCCGGCTACAAAGACATCGCCAACAGTTTCATCCTCGAACCCTTCGGACGCAACACCGCTCCGGCGATTGCTGCTGCAGCCCTGCACGTGGCTGCCAGCCATGGCGATGATGCGGTCCTGCTGGTACTGGCCGCCGATCACCTGATCACCGACCAGCCCGCGTTTGCGCAGGCCGTCGCCGAGGCAATGCGGCTGGCCGCACAGGGCAAACTGGTCACCTTCGGCATCAAACCCGAATCACCCGAAACCGGTTACGGCTATATCGAGGCGGACGGCAACACCGTGGTGCGCTTTGTCGAAAAGCCCAGCCTTGAAACGGCCCGCGAATATCTGGCGTCCGGCAATTACCTGTGGAATTCGGGCATGTTTTGCTTCTCGGCCGGAGCCATGCTGCGCGAAATGCAACTGCACTGCCCGGAAATTCTGGCTGCCACCCGAACCTGCCTCGAACAGTCGCGCCGGGCAGAGGGAAAAAGTCACCTTCAGATCGAACTTGACCCGGAATCGTTCGGCCGCGTGCCGGATGATTCCATCGACTACGCCGTGATGGAAAAATCCGGCAACGTCGCGGTGGTGCCCTGCAACATCGGCTGGAGCGATATCGGTTCGTGGAACGCGGTCGGCGAACTGACCCCGCCCGATGCCCACGGCAACCGGATAGCCGGCGAAGTGATGCTGCATGATGTCAGCAACTGTTATATCCAGAGCAAGCAGCGCATCGTCGGCGCGCTCGGGATCGACGGCCTGGTCGTGATCGACACCCCCGATGCGCTGCTGGTCGCGGACCGCAATCGCGTCCAGGATGTAAAGCTGCTATACGCGCGCCTCAAGGCCGAGGGCCATGAAACGCACAAACTGCACACCACCGTGCACCGTCCCTGGGGAACCTACACGGTGCTGGAGGAAGGCCCGCGCTTCAAGATCAAGCGCATCGTGGTCAAACCGGCGGGCCGCCTCAGCCTGCAGATGCATCATCACCGCAGCGAGCACTGGGTCGTGGTCAGCGGCATGGCAAGGGTCGTCAACGGCGACCAGGAGCTGTTCATCAACACCGACGAGTCCACCTATATTCCCGCGGGCCACAAACACCGCCTGGAAAATCCCGGCGTGGTCGATCTGGTCATGATCGAGGTGCAAAGCGGGGAATATCTGGGCGAGGACGACATCGTGCGATTCGAAGATATATACGGACGCTGACGGGCGTGCCAGTTGGCCGGGGTCCGCGTCGAAAATATCCGCATCAGCTGCGGACACATCCCTGTTTTCCACAAAAAATTATTGGTACAACGCCGGAAATTTTTCGCGCAAATGTTCCAGCTTGGGCATGTCGTTGAAAACGATATAGGGCTGGTATGGGTGCAGCGCCAGATAGTTTTGGTGATGCGCCTCGGCTGGGTAGAACTGCTTCAGTGGCACGACTTGCGTGACGATCGGGCCGGAAAATGTGTGCGCGTCGGTGAGCTGCCGGATATAGTCCTGCGCGGCCTTGCGTTGCGCGTCGCTGGTGTAGAAGACCACCGAACGGTACTGGCTTCCGGTATCCGGTCCCTGGCGATCCAGCTGGGTTGGGTCATGCGCCACATTGAAAAATACCTGCAGCAGCTGCTGGTAGGAAACCTGCGCAGGGTTGAAATGCACACGCACCGATTCTGCATGGCCGGTGTTGCCCTGGCTGACCATCTCGTAATGGGCGGTTGCCGCGGCACCCCCGGAGTAGCCTGACACCACGTCGGTCACACCCTTGACGTGCTTGAACACGGCATCCACCCCCCAGAAGCAGCCGCCGGCAAATACCGCCGTTTCTTCAAGCGGTGCAGCGGCGGCGTTTGACAGCGCGCTCAAGCCGAGTGCGATGCACAGGCTGGCGCTGAAAAAATAACGACGGATAACATTGATGGTCAGCATCATGGCACTCCTTTAAAAATCAGCCGAAAGTAAACGCAAAAACCCGGGCACCGGCGCCCAGAAACTCGATGCGAAAGGTGTGAATCCCGATCTTTCCGCGCTGCCGGATGAGCTGGTACAACCGTTCCTCGTGTATCACACCGTTGCCCTGCGCATCGATGTCCGTCCCGTGGTCCACCCCGGGCGCCGCGCCGTCCAGGGTGACCCTGAAACGCACCGGCTTGTCGCCGGCCGAACCGAGTACCAAATGCAGGTCGCGCCCCTGAAAGCGGTAACGGATTGCACCACCGGGAGTCTGCACGGAAGCCGCTTCCGCGGATACTCGCCACTTGCCGCTCAACGCCCACTGGTCCGGCCTGAGAACATGCGGAGCGCTGTATTGCGCCGCAACATCATGCTTGACTGGCTCCGGTGAAACCAGATTCTGCTGGCGCGCATAACCGACGTAAGTTTCCGGCGAGCGTTGCGTATCCATAGCGGGTGCGGTCACACCCTTTCCGGTCACCCGGACCAGGCCCTCATTCATCGCAAGCAAACCGTGGTGCGCTTCCCTGAGCAGCGACTGAATCATCCGTTCGGTTTCATCATACCCGCCTTCGCCGAAGTGCTGATCGCGGATCCGGCCCTGCGCATCGATCAGATAATGCGCTGGCCAATACTGGTTGTTGTATGCGTTCCAGATCGCGTATTGGTTATCCATCACGACCGGATATTTGATGCCCAGATCGCGGATCGCCTGCCCGACATTGCGCGGGTCTTTCTCGAACGCAAACTCCGGCGTATGCACGCCGACGATGACCAGACCCTGGTTGCGATATTTTTCATCCCAGGCCTTCAGATAAGGCAGTGTGCGCAGACAATTGATGCAGGAATAAGTCCAGAAATCCACCAGCACCACTTTGCCGCGCAACGACTCGCTGGTCAGCGCAGCCGAGTTGAACCACTGCGTTGCACCGGTAAAGGATGGCATCATTGGCAGGCTGGTTTCTGCCGGGACAGCTGTACCGGATTGCCGGAGTGCGGCTGGCTTGGCCAGTTTCGCGATCAGCTTCTGCTCGGTCCCGGCCGTGTTTAAAAATTCAAATTGCGACAGAAAACGCGTATCCCAGCCCAGCGCGATCGCCACCACGCCGGCCAGCACCGCGACACCCAGTCCGCGCCGCAACCATTCTTCCGCACCCAGCCCCCGTTTCATCAGGCTGAACACGCGTCCGCCGGCCAGCAGCGCCACCGCCAGCGACGATGCCGCGCCGGCCGCAAACACCAGCAGCAGCAACGCGCTGTGCAGATTCGCGCCATTCAGCGCGGCCCCGGCCAGCACCAGACCGAGGATGGGCCCCGCGCAGGGCGCCCACAGGAACCCGACCGCGACGCCCAGCAACAGCGAACCCCTGATGCTGGGTTCCCGGTCGGCGCGCTGTTGCAAACGCCCGCCGAACGCGACGAACGGGCGCATCATCCGGTCCGCCAGCGCCGGGAATATCAGCGCCAGTCCCATCAGCAACAGCAGCAGCATCGCCGCATAGCGGCCGTACTGATTCAACTCGACCAGCCATGCGCCGCCGACTGCCGCAAGGCTGGCCAGCACCGTGAAAGTCGCCGCCATGCCAATCAGGATCGGCAGGCCGGAGCGCCGGAACGATTGATCCGAACGGGCAAAAATGAACGGCAGTACCGGAAGTACGCACGGACTGAAAATGGTCAGCACGCCGCCGAGGTAAGCCAGCACAAAGATCAGCATGCTTCCCGCTCCACTGTATCAGTTGGGATGAAATCCGGAATTTCAGACTCCCCGATGCGGAATGAAGCGTAGCGCCACCGTGTTCATGCAATAGCGCAACCCGGTCGGCTGCGGTCCATCGTCAAACACATGACCCAGGTGGGCATCGCACAAAGTACAGCGCACCTCGGTGCGCGTCATGCCGAACATGCGGTCGGTAATTTCGCGCACATTCTCGGGTGCGATCGGTTGCCAGAAGCTCGGCCAACCCGTGCCGGAATCATATTTGGTGGCCGCATCGAACAACGCGTTGTCGCAGCACACACAGCGATACAGACCCGGCTCATGCCGGTCGTAACCCGGCTGTGAAAAGGCCCGTTCGGTACCCTGCTCGCGCGTTACTTGATAAGCCAGCGGCGACAACCGCTTTTTCCATTCTGCATCCTTGCTCACCCTGTCCAGGGTTACCAGCCCCAGCGGTTTTCCGTCATCGGAAAATTGCATGATGGTCACCTTGCCGCTGCCGGAAGGCTGATCGGCGGCAAAGGAACGGGTCGCCAGGGCCAGGGTGAACCCGGATAATGTGTATAAAAAATGTCTGCGTTGCATGTTGGCAGCCTCCTCGGTCATTTTTGACCGTTAAATCCAGGACCGGGTTCAAGGCAGGTATCAAAACCGGCTATGATTCGCCCTGCTTGCCGGATGATTCGGGCAGCGCAATGAAAAGGTTACATCAAGGGCTCACGTGACTGATAAAACTGACCATCTTGAAACATTGATGAAGCAGGCCCTCAACGGGGACCAGCGTGCTTACGCTGAAATACTGCAGGAAACCGCGCGTTTCCTCAGACCGTTTCTGGCAAAACGGCTCAGTTTCACCAATGAACCGGATGACCTGCTGCAGGAAATCCTGCTCTCCATCCACAAGGCCCGCCATACCTACGATGGCAACCGGCCCTACAAGCCGTGGGTGTATGCCATCGCCAGGTTTCGGTTGCAGGATTATCTGCGCACGCATTATGCCGACCAACTTCACCATGCTGACGACATTTCCGAACTGGAAAATTATTTGCATGAAAATGTAACCGAATCTGTCATTTCATACGAATCCATCAGTGGCGAAATCGGAAAACTCCCGCAACAGCAGGCAGCCATCCTGCAACTGATGCATCAGGATGGCTATACCGCCAAGGAAGTGGCGGAAAAGCTGGGCATGAATGAATCTGCCGTCAAAGTAGCGGCGCACCGCGCCTACAAGGTATTGCGCCAAAAATTGGAAAAATGATGGGAAATATCGAAGAACTGATCAACAAACTGGCGCAGGACACCGCAACGGTGAGGCCTGCCCCCCATCCCTTTATGCTCAGCCTCAAATTGATGGGATGGGCAATGGCCTATCTTGTCGTCGCGCTGCTGTTTTCCGGGTTGCGCCCGGATCTGGCGGTCAAACTTCACGAGCCCCTGTTTGCCGCCGAGCTCGCCGCGCTGGCCGGTATCTTCATCACCACGTCCCTGAGCGCCTCATTGCTGTCGTTTCCCGACATCCACCAGTTGCGCCGGCTTGCATTTGCGCCGGCAATTGCATTCGCGCTGTTTGTGTTCGTCATGTTCCTCGCATGGCAGGCAGACAACCCGCCCGCTCCACTACCCGTCCACAGTTTTCAGTGCACACTGGCAATTACCCTGGTGTCGCTGTTGCCGGCTGCCTGGATGTTTTACATGATGCGCAAATTTGCCAGCACCCATTATCATCTGGCCGGCTGCTGCGCGCTGCTGTTCGCATTCAGCATCGGTGCGATATGGCTGAGGCTTTACGAGGTGAACAACTCGATCATGCACGTCATTGAGTGGCATTACCTGCCGATGATCGCTTTCGGCCTCGCCGGACTGTGGCTGGGAAAAAATGTATTGAAGTGGTGACAGCGCAGGCGCGCTTCGCAAACCCTTTGGGCTGATGCCGCCGTCAGAGATCGAGGAAACGGACCTGGTTGCGCCCGCTTTCCTTGGCCTGGTACATCACCATATCGGCCCGTTTGAGCAGGTCGGCCGGCCGGTATTTGTGATTGATGAACATCACCACCCCGATGCTTGCACTGCAGCGATATTTAATGGTCTTTTTCGCATCGCCATCCTGCTGCAGCACCAGCTTGTAAGGCTTGGCAAGAATGGCCCGGATCTTTTCGGCAACGATCCCGGTCTGGACAATGGAAGAATCTTTGTCGGTATCCAGTTCGGTCAGCATCACCACGAACTCATCGCCGCCGAAACGCGAAACCGTATCCATTTCGCGAACGCAGCAAATGATGCGATGTGACACTTCCTTCAGCAGCAAGTCGCCCGCGCTATGTCCATACTGGTCATTCAACGGCTTGAAATTATCCATATCCAGAAACATCAGCGCGGCATAGCGGCCGGAACGGTTGCTGGCCGCCATAGCCTGGTTCAACCGGTCATCAAACATGCGGCGATTGGGCAACTTGGTCAATGAATCGTAAAAGGCAAGGTTCCGGATCTGGTCTTCGGCCCTGATGCGCTCGGTGATATCGCGGGATACAACGACGACGCGCGACGGTCGCCCCATACTGTTTCTGATTACCCCGCCGCGTGATTCCATGTGACGGATACTGCCATCAGGCATCGCAAAGCGGTATTCAATGCGCAGTCCGATGCCGGTATTTACGGTTTCCATGAATACCCGTTTTACATGCTCCCGGTCGTCGGGATGTATCTCGGCAAATGAATCCGTGCCCTTCATGGATTCGGTATCGCCAAACAACCGGGCATAGGAAGGGCTGTTGTAGAGCCGTTTTCCATCCAGATCAAGCACCGCAATGAAATCTTCGACATTCTCGGTAATCATGCGATAAAACTCTTCCTGTTCGCGCAACTCATCCTCGAAACGCTTGTTTTCGGAAATGTCGGTCAGCACCACGCGCGCTACAGTCGATTTGTTTTCTTTCGCAAGACGCAGGCTGTCCAGCCTTAACTGGCAGCGCGTCTTGTCTTCACGCATGACGGCCAATTCGCAGGTCAACTTGTCATCTTGCTGCAGCACGCGAGTGAAATATTGCCCCCAGTGCGCGGTATCTTCCGGGGCAACGAAAGCGGAAAACTGCTTGTGCAGCAGTTGACTGCGTTCTATCCCGAGCAACATGGCCCCGGTCAGATTGATTTCGTCGATCAAGGCGTCCTTGTCAAGCGTGACATATCCGACAGGAGCCAAATCATAGAAATCGGTGTACCGGTCGCGCAATTCCTGCATCATGCGCTGGGCGCGCTGCAGTTCCTGGTATTGCATGCCGAGTTCGATCTGGCATACCTGGAGCTCATGAATGATTTCTTCGGTCGGGCGTGATGGAATATCTGCGGGTGCCAATTGTGCCAGATGCTTCTCGGCCGCGGCCCGAAGTGACCCGGCCAATTGCGCGTCTGCACCCTTATCAGGCAAATCGGAATCTGCTGATCTGTTGCCCATACCGCCCCCCTTTGCAACCGTGTCCAGTATGGCATAACGCGCCGGTTCCGCAATACTTTTCAGGTTATTGCCGGCAAACCGAATCCGGCTGTGGCGAGTCTCATGCTATAATTAATGTTGAATTTCATGCACTACAATTACCCGGACCGGCTATCCCGATCTGAGTGAATCGACTCCGGCCATTCTTGATTCGATTTAAAAGGTCTACACGAAATGTGCGGGCCTTTTTCATTTTCACGCACCTGGTTGCACCAACGAAAGCAGTCCAATGAACAACGCCACTGAAGAATCCAGCACCAGCGTATCAGCAGCGAGTTCTGACGCAATCGCGCGCGGTGGCGATATCGTGCGCGAGGTCAAACGCCGCCGCACCTTCGCGATCATTTCACACCCGGATGCGGGCAAGACCACGCTCACCGAAAAACTGCTGCTGTTCGGCGGCGCAATCCAGATGGCGGGCACGGTCAAGGCGCGCAAGAGCGGGCGCCATGCCACTTCCGACTGGCTGGAGATCGAAAAGCAGCGCGGCATATCGGTGGCCAGCTCGGTGATGCAGTTCACCTACGACGATTGCGTGATCAACCTGCTCGACACACCCGGCCACCAGGACTTCTCCGAGGATACCTATCGCGTGCTGACCGCGGTCGATGCGGCGGTGATGGTGGTGGACGCGGCCAAGGGCGTGGAAGCACAGACCATCAAGCTGCTGGAGGTGTGCCGATTGCGCAGCACGCCCATCATCACGTTCATCAACAAGATGGATCGAGAGGTGCGCGATCCGCTGGAAGTGCTGGACGAGATCGAGTCGGTGCTCAAAATCAAATGCGCGCCGGTCACCTGGCCGATCGGTATGGGCAAGCGCTTCCAGGGCGTATACCACCTGCTCAACGACGAAGTGCTGCGCTTCGTGCCGGGCGAGGCAAAAGCCGGGCAGGAAGTTGAGACCCTGCGGGGTTCACAGATCGACCAGCTCGCGCAAATATGCCCGAGCGAAATGCAGACCATGCGCGACGAGACCGAACTGGTCATGGGTGCGGGTGCATCGTTCGATTTGCAGGAATTTCTCAGTGGGCAGCAATCACCGGTATTCTTCGGCTCCGGCGTGAACAATTTCGGTGTGCGCGAAATACTGCGCGCGCTGGTGGACTGGGCGCCCGCGCCGTTGCCTCGCGAAACCGATGTGCGCATGGTGCAACCCACCGAACCCGCGTTTACCGGTTTCGTATTCAAGATCCAAGCCAACATGGACCCGAATCACCGCGACCGGATCGCGTTCCTGCGCGTGTGCTCCGGCCGCTATACCCCGGGCATGAAGGTCAAACACCGGCGCACCGGCAAGGAAATGAAACTGGCCAACGCGGTGACCTTCATGGCCAACGAACGCACCCGCATGGACGAGGCGTACGCGGGCGATATCATCGGCGTGCATAATCACGGCCAGCTGCAGATCGGCGATGTACTCACCGAAGGCGAGGCGTTCACCTTCAAAGGCATTCCCTATTTCGCGCCGGAACTATTCAGCCGCGCGCGGCTGCGCGACCCGATGAAAGCCAAGCAACTGCAAAAGGGTCTGCGCCAGCTCGGCGAAGAAGGTGCAGTGCAGGTGTTCGAGCCGCTGCAGGACACCAACCCGCTGATCGGCGCGGTGGGGCAGCTGCAATTCGAAGTGGTCGAGCACCGTCTGAAATCCGAATACGGCGTGGATGCGGTGTTCGAGCGCGCCGGTATCCATACTGCGCGCTGGGTGACCTGCGCGGATAAAAATCATCTCAACGAATTCGTGAAGGCCAACCAGGCTCGTCTGGCCAAAGACGTGGATGGCAACTATGCCTATCTCGCCGACACCGGCGTGAACCTGCGCCTGGCACAGGAACGCTGGCCGAAAATTCAATTCCATGCGACCCGCGAGCATGGCCAGCAGCTGATCTGATCGCTGATTCAAATCATAAGTGCGCGCGATAAAAGACTGTGAAATCGTCAGCCGACAACGGTCGGCTGAAAAAATATCCCTGTATCTGGTCACAGCCCATGTTTTTCAGCGATGCCAACTGCGCTGCAGTTTCGACACCTTCCGCCACCGTCGTCAAATCCAGCGCTTTCGCCATCGCGATTATCGTCCTTGCGATCGCCACGTCGTCGCTATTTTCAGGCATATCCTTGATGAATGCGCGGTCGATCTTCACACAATCGATGGGGAAGCGCTTGAGATAGGCAAGCGAGGAATGGCCGGTGCCAAAATCGTCCAGCGACAGGCGGATACCCCGGTTGCGGATTTTATCCAGCAAATCAATCACCCGCTCGGGATCCTCCATCACCATGCTTTCGGTGATTTCCAGCTCCAGCGAGCTTGCCGGCAACCCTGATTCAGCCAGCGCCCGATCAATTTCATCGGGAAGATTGTCCGAACGGAACTGTCTTGCGGAAAGGTTGACCGCCACCCGGATCGGGCGCAACCCGGCCTGTTGCCACTCTGCATTTTGCCGGCATGCCTCGCGCAGTACCCAGCGGCCGATCGCCACGATCATGCCGGTATCTTCGGCGACGGGGATAAATTCGACCGGGGAAATCATGCCCCACTCGGGATGTACCCAGCGCACCAGCGCTTCCATGCCGACCAGGCGCCCATTCGCCGTATCCACCTTCGGCTGGTAATACAAACGCAGCTCCCCATTATTCACCGCGTGTTGCAAATCGGTGATCATGCGCAAAGTCTTTGCGGCAGCACGCCCCATCGCCTCGTCATATATCGCGAAATCATTGCCTCCGGCGCGGCGCACCCGGTTGCATGCGGAAGCAGACTGCTGCACCTGTACTTCCGCCATGTTTGCCGCATCGCTGCCGGCGCCGCATTCCATCAACGCAGCCCCGATCGAAAGTGTCGAGAACAGCTCGCGCCGTTCAACGTGCAGCGGCTGGCGTGCAGTGCCGAGCAACTGGGCTGCACGCCGCTGCGCACCGGCCAGATCGCCGGGCCAGCACACCAGGACAAATGCATTTCCTCCAAAACGGTAAAGCGTCTCTTCGTTTTCGTTGATTCCGTCGCGCAAACGCAGGGCAACCTTGACCAGCCAGCGTTCGGTTTCAACTGCACCGAGGCTCTCAAAAATTTCCTGTTCGCGATCGGCTACGATCATCATCACCGTTCCCGCACGCTGCTGTGAAAACGCCGCACTCAGATCTTCGCGCAAGCGGTATTGATTGGGCAGCCCGCTGGCGGGATCGAAAAACGCCTGGTAGGCAAGCTTTTCCTCGGCCTGCCTGCGCGCGGTGACGTCCTTGATGTAAACATGGAACTCGGAAAAATCCGCCAGGTATGCCACGGTACATTCCAGTGTGAGCTTTCCATGTGCATATTCGAATTGTCTGCTTGCGGACTGGTTCAGACGGGCTTCATTCAGGTGTTGCTGCAAGTCGTCAGGCAACAACGCTCCCGAATCCGCAGGTGAGAGATTCAGCTTGGTGAGCAACTCTGCCGTTGCCGGGTTGGCATAGCGGACTGATCCCGAAGCGCCAATACGCAATACCGGATTGGGATTGCGCTCGGCGAACATCGCCAGCCTGCGGCGCTCGAGCCCCTCGCGAATGATGGCGACAACATAGTAACCAACGAAAAAGGCGACGCCGAAAATCAATATCGAAAAACCGATCACCCAGCGCACCATGGTTGCCACGCTGTTGCGGGAATCGGTCCCCAGCTTGTCCACCGCCTGCCGGTTGGCCATCGACATCGCTGCAAGCGTAGTTTCGATCTGCCGAACCTTGGGCTTGACCTGCGCCAGAATCGCGCGGGCCAGATCCCAATTCACGACCTTGCTGGAAAGTGTTGCCGACAATTCATCGGACAGCCCGTCAAGTGCCGCGAGCCGTGCGCGCAATTCCTTGACCTGTTCACGGGATTCCGAATCCTTGTCAAGTTGATCGACAATACGGTCAAGGCGTGCCGCATTCAGGGCACGCTGGGCCTTGAATGTTTCCCGTGTCGCGGTATAGGAGTAATACTCATAGAGCAGGCGTTCCTCGTCGGCAATAACGCCGCGCAACTCGCCGATCCGCTGTGACAGCGGAAGTTTCTCTGCGATAAACATCCGGTTCACGTCCTGCACCGAGTCACCAAGAGTGACAATACGGACTGACACCGCCACGCCAACCGTCAACACAAGGAGAAAAGCCCACCATATCCTGCGTTGAAGCATTACAAATCCGTTCTGTATGTCAATAATATTGTGCCAAGCGAAACCATATTATAGTTGCGCGGAATGGTCCTGGCACATTTACATCTTTTTGACGGGAACGTGCTTTCCCCCCTCCGGTTCCAGACTGCCTCCAACCTTCAGACACGTACCCAGGGGAACGGGTATGAAATCGTTGGGATCATTATCGACCTTGGAATGTCCGGCGCATGAGTGCATCTTTGGATTGCTGTTACATGCATTTTGGCCCGCCTTGGCAATACCGAAACACTTTTCCTGATTGGCAGCGGCGTAGGCGGAACTTGTAGCTGCCGAAATCCCAAACACAAGCAGGCTGGTGATGGCGGTTGTAACAATGGAGTGTTGGAATTTCATATCAGGGCTCCTGTAAAATTTGGCAACTTAAGCTTTAATTTCCCATATCAACGAGGACATAACTTTACCATTGCCGCCCAAGATAATGTTCAACGTACGGAAATCCAATTCCTATACTGATTTCCTCAACCGATTTTCCAGCCAGGCGTCAATCGACCAGCGTCCGCGACTCAGTATCAACAACACGGCCAGCATGGTTCCCCAGGCAAAATGCTGAAACAGGCCTGCCTCGCTCAAGCCGGAATAGTAGGAATACGCTGCCACCATATTGAGGATGAACAGGCCCGCCGCAGCAAAGCGGCCGAACAGGCCCAGCACCAGCAGTACCGACAAACCGAGCTCACCGGCAGTCGCCAGATATGCGGCCACCTCCGGAGGAAGCAGTGGTACTGAATACACATCGCTAAACAGGTACAGCGTGCTGTCCCAGGTTAGTATCTTGGTCCAGCCGGATTTGAAGAAAACATCTGCCACATAAAGTCGCAGGCCCAGATCCATCAGCGGTGCCAGGTATTCCGGCAGATGCGATGCGGAATAATATAGCCGGATAATGCGTTTCAACAGATTCATGCTTTCTCCCCAAAATTTATATCGGTCAGCACAGCTTGCGCCACCAGATTCAACAACACAGCCTGCAAATCAAAGTCCGGGTGTTGTTCCAGCGTGGCGGCAGTGGCCTCTCCCAGCGTGGTTCCTGCTTGTATGGCGTGCAGCCAGTCGGCATTTGCCGCCGATAATTCGTCGACGATGACAACATCATCCCTGCGGCTGACCAGGGCAATGTTTGCACCACTGTCCAGATCAATCTGGAAATCGTCCGCCGCGTCGGGCTGGTGGGCATGCCAGATGGCAACAACCGGATAATTTGAACGCACCAGATGGCAGGACGGATGGGTGCGCAGGATCAAGTCGGAATATTGTTCGGGTGGTATCTGCGCCAGCTTGGCGATGTCCAACATGGGCGCATCCCCGGCAAAATAGGCGCGGTGACAGGCCCATTCCAGTGCCGCCATATCCGGCAGGTAAGGCAGGGTTCCGGCGGGCTCGAAGAACGCGACAAAATCCGCCATCTCCGCGCCGTAGTGATGCAGGTTGCCGCTGCGCGATGGGTACTGTGCAATAAAGTGCCGTGTCAGGTAACGGAAGAAATCCGTCCCGACCAGCTGTGCTATCACCGGATAGGCGCCCGCCAGCGTGTCGTGCAGATTGCCGCGATAATTGTTGCGGTAAACCTCGATGGCAGTGCTGATGGAATATTGCGGATAGGCCGTTTCGATCTGCACCGGCGGCGCATCGCCGCGCACAATCACGCCGGCGAAATGTGACAAATCATCACTCAGCGCAGGCATGGCATTCCTCCAGATACTGCTGCGCTTTTGCCGCTTCGCCCATCAGTACGGCAAGTGCCGGAATGTCGCTGTCCCATTCGATCAGCGTGGGGCGCGGACCGATGTGCTGCAGGGCAAACTGGTACAGCTTCCAGACATCGGAATGGACCGGATGGTCGTGGGTGTCGACCAGACAACCGTCCCGTGTGCTGAACCCGGCCAGGTGGTATTCCTTCACCGCGTCGGCCGGGATGGTCGTGATGAATGCCTCGGCATCCACGCCGAGATTGCGTGCATTGACGTACAAATTTTCCACATCGAACAAAATTCCGCAGCCGGTGCGCCGGGTCAGCTCGGCCAGAAATTCGCCCTCGTTCATTTCACTTTGCGTAAACGACAAATAGCTGGAAAGATTTTCCACCAGCAGCTGGCGGCCGAGCTCCTCCTGCACCTGATCAACACGGCCGATCACGTTCGACAATGCCGCCTGCGTGTAGGGAAACGGCAACAGATCGTTGATCACCACCCGCTTGCCGCTGGTGTTGTCCGTTGCGCTATTCCAGCACAGATGTTCGGATACGGCAGCGGGCTGGACTGCATCGCACAGACGGCGCAAGGCGACCAGATGTTCCCGGTCCAGCGGTGTGGCGGAAGCCAGTCCCATGCCGACGCCATGCAGGCTCACCGGGTAATGTTCGCGCACCATGTTCAGGGTGCGCAGTGGCGCGCCGCCCCCGAAAAAATTCTCGCTATGAACTTCAATCCAGCCCAGCTTGGGTAAGCTATTCAGTACCTCATGGTAATGGGGCGCCCGCAAGCCTATCCCTGCGCTGCAAGGCAAAGTAAGATTTGCGGACGTTTCCATTACATCTTCTTCATCGTGCCGCTGTCCATCAGATGGCCACCGGCGATCTTGGCGCAGGTGCCTTTGGGTACGGCAACAAAGTCCATCGGGTCGTTGTTTTTGGTGGCCTGGCCGGCACAGGAATGCGCGCTCTTGTTGCTCGAGCAATCATTCATGCCCGCCTTGGCGATGCCAAAGCATTTTTCCATGGCCATCTTTTTTTCGGCAGCGTTCGCGTTTACGCTGGCCAGTCCGAGCACCAGCAACGTGCCCATTGCGGCGGAAATAATTTGACTGCTTTTCATTGTAATATCCCTTTCATTGATTGATTGATAGTAGCTTGCCCCGACCCCAGGCCTTAGCTAGTCGAATTTTCTTGCAGCAACATGCACGGATTCAAGTTCACCGGACCCGATAACATCCTGGCCTTGCATCCATGCATCGGTGTATTCGCACAGGTTTAAAAAAAGGTTACATCAGGATTTCAAGTGCATGCTTGCCAGGTAACACACGCTACGAAAAGTTTGCCTGCCTTTGCGCGGACCAACAGACAGTCCGAACAAATTGACAGGCGATAAAAAAAGGCTCGCATTTCTGCAAGCCTTTGTTTTGTATTAAACCCTCGCGGGCTGCCTATCGTCGATGTCAGGGACATCCTTCCACAAAGCCGGTATTCCTTACTCGATTTCCGACTATTTGTTTCTGCAGGCGTATTTCCACAGAGCTTCGCCAATGCTTTCCGGCACAATGGACTCCCATACGCTCGTTACATAGGGGCTCGGAATTATTTCGCCCTTCCCCATATGCTCAGGGTAAGCGGCATAAGAGAGCATTCTTAATTTCTTTTTCCCGCAATCGAATTCATCTCGAACCTTCCAGGATTTTTTTATATCGCCCTTGGAGCTTGAGAAGAATGCACTAATTTTGCCCCCCACTTCCTTCGACAAACCTGATTGATGATCCACCAGCACACTCATGCTCACCAGGTTTCCATTCTTTTGGATAGTGTCAGGATCGACATAGGCGGTTTGAATTTCAGGCGATTGTTGGGAATGAATTACAGTAGCCAGTACCCACTCTGCCATCGCACTACTGCTCACCATTGATAGCAACAACATCAAAATTAATTTTCGCATTGCAGTCTTATCAGGGGATAGATATGTATGCTGCCCATCAGCAATCGTTGCCAAGCCCGGCTTGGAAACCAAGGCGAACATGGCGATCGTTATGCAAAATGTCAGACTCTAATCATGTGTCAAAAGAAAATATAACGTAAAAATAAACACCGCGGCAACCAGTGCGACCATAACCTTCATAACTTTTTCAGTCTTCCTTTTGTGAAGAGCAAAAAGTTCTTCATCACTAAATCTCTTGCTCAATTTAGCCTCGCATTAACCATCTCAACGGGGGGTTTTTCAATCAACAAGAAGATTCGGCTAGGTTTTTGAACCTTTCGAAATGCCGGAGGCAGCCGCACCCGCTCCACCAAGATGAATTTGGCCTATGTCTTTGTTCGACATTTTCTTTGCCATGGACAGCATGGTGACGCCGAGGCCCACAAATATCAGGCCAAGACCAAAGGCGAATGTCAGCGGGATGCCAATAATGATCAGAATCCACGCCCGGACTTTCAAAGATGTGACTGCTCTGGGCGTTCCTTTTTGCATGTGATTGACTACTTCTTCAGACACTTGATTCCCCTAAAAAAAATCACTCAATAAGAGCGATGGTTACTTTAGCCCGTAATTTGGCGTTTGGTTGGTATCACGCTGGCCAAAATCCCGCACTGAGCCACGCAAATTAGTGAACCGGGTTTCGGCCCTTGTATCAGGATGCCTTTCATACTCGCCAACTATGGTTTCATTGTGCAGGAAATTTCCTTGGCATGCGTGTTCAACCTGAAGGTCTGATATAGCTGCCGTTTGCAGTGCGCAACATACCTACTCCTGCATTAACTGCATAATCTGTTTTTCCACCTCAGGGTGATCAAACTCACGCCCGCCAATTGCACGAAAACGTATATTACCTTTTTTGTCGATGAGATATGTAGTCGGTAATCCCTGCACACTATAAGCACGAGCCACATTACTGTCTTTGTCAAACAGAATGGTGAATGTCGGGGCAACTTCAAGCTCGGCCGTGTAAGTAAATACTTGGTCACTGCCTTCCATCTGGTTAAGGGCAAGCACGACAAATTTTTTGCCCTTGAACTTTTGGTTCAAACGTTCCAAGGAAGGCATTTCTCTTCGGCAAGGCGGGCACCATGTGGCCCAGAAATTGAGCAATACGACCTTTCCTCGATAGTCTTTCAGGCTGAATTTTTTTGCATCTATATCTTCAAGTGTAAAGTCCGGCGCCGGGATTGGTTTTGATAAGGCTGTTAACGTATAACCCAGCTTGGGTTGTTGATGTTCGGCGGCCTGTGCTGAATTTATCGGCAAGCAACATAACAACATCGTCAAAAATCTAACTGGCATAAATGTAGGTATGGTCATAACAGGTTTTGTCACTGTGTGGTCAGGGTTGCTGAAAGGCTGGAGGGTGCGCAGCTCATGTTCTCAATTTTTCCCTGGTGCTTCTTTCCGTCAAGCGTCCAGGTGTAAACAAGGTCAAATTTTTCATTTCTGCCAATTTTTATGGTGGTAAAACCCTGCTGCCAGTCACCGATCCCAAAGTCACCACTTCCGGGCAGTAATGTCCAGGCAAAGGTGATGCCCGCTTTGTGCCATTCTTCGAGCCACTGGGCTTTGGTTTTGACAGGATATGCTTTACCGCTTTTATCGATATAGCGCCAGTCCGAAACCCGATAACTTAATTGCTGCTGTGAAGTGTTCTGGATAATAGTGCCGAAATCACAGTAACCGGCGATTCGTTCGACCTCATCAGCAGGCAAGCCGTGCTTGTCATATACGGCACGAACAAAGTCAGGAAGCAGTTGAATAAGTTCGATGCTAAAGCCATCATCCTTTGATGTCCATGTCAGCAGTCCGCTA
>DATKVR010000007.1:0-4015 GCA_035529955.1 Gallionella sp. | reverse complement strand
TGTCACAGACTTGCAAAGCAAGACTGTGGTGACTTTTCGGTGACTTGAGGGGTGAAAACAGGACAAAACAGTGCAAAAGCAGGAACGAGCGGCACTGGTACTGTTAATTAAATCAATGTGTTGCAACGCATAAATCAGTCGACATCCAAGGGGTCGATGGTTCGAGTCCATTCGTGCCTACCAAAGAATACAATAGGTTAGATCAGAAACGGTCTAGCCTATTTTTCTTTCTATGGTCTATGGTGACTTTTGGGTGACTCTTACCATCCAGTTGCTCCCTCCGGATCATTGCAAGGTAGTAGTATGTAACGAATTAACAGGATGCTTAGTATTTATCCGGTAAATTTGCTCACACTGCAATCCGCGTCAATTTTCCACTACAGGGGAAAAATTCTGATTCACCCGCGTTCCAAGAACCGCCCGTTCCATTTCGGTCCCTTTCCGCTGGAAGTTTTGCCACGCGACGATACCGTGCTGGAACTGGAGCGGCTGTCGCCGCCGCGATCACTTCCAACGCAGGAATTTTCTGAAGGTCTGCTTGCGACTGCCTTGGATCGCTACCGGGGAATCTATGCGCACTTTGTGGAAGGCAAGGTGGCGCCTGCACGCGCGCCGTTACCCGAAGAACTCCAGCCGCGGGTGGTGGACATCAAAGGCGGCGCCTATTTTATGGACGCAAGCCAGGCGGGCATCTGCCGTATCCCGGAATCGGCCTGGTTCCCCGGCTCTCGCGAGCCAGGACACGATTTCGCCGTCGTCATTCTGGTTGAGCACGCGCGCCTGCCAGAGCCGGACAATCCCGCCCATGGCTGGACCAAAGATGCGGTTCGTGCGCTTGCCGACATGCGCGCGGCTGAAATCATCGCCGTATTGGCCGGGCACATCCGCTGTATGGGATACACGGCGCACGGCCATGTCGCGGGACGCTTAGCGCTTGATCTGGAAAAACTGGCGGTGCTTTCCGGCCTCGCCGTTCGCTCCGGGCAAGCGATCGAGAACCCGTATCTGGGGCGGCGGTTCTCGGTGGCTGCTGTTTCCACGGACTACGAATTAATTCCCGACCGGCCGCTGCATGCCGATGCGCTCGGTGCCAGGGGGCTGCGCTACTGGTGGGGCATCAACGGCGCGCAATCGGGCAGGGAACGCAAGCGCCAGACAAAGCGCGCCACGCACTTGAGCCGCTACCCGATGGAAACCGTCAAACGCGCGGATCGCCCGACCACGCTGATCCTGAACGACGAGGTGCCGCGCGTTCCGAAGCGGGCTGCGTTCTTCCAGCGCGCAGTGCACGGCGACCTGGGACCAAGGACGAAGCGGGAGCGCACGCGATTCGCCTGCAAGACACCCTTTTCCTACAGCCTGATGCAAGCGACTCGTGCCCTGGTTCCTTTTCAGGATGGCGGGGTCAGCGCCGCGGTAGCCAACGGCTTCGGCGATCCCGCGGCCAATGCGCGCGCGATCAAGTCGCTCTCGTATTTCCTCGGTTCCGACCTGACCGGAATCTGCGAAATTCCCCGCTATGCGTGGTATTCGCACAAGGAAGACGGCAAAGAGATGCAGCCCTATCACCGCTATGCCGTGGTGATGCTGATCGACCAGGGCTATGGCACCCTGGAAGGCGCAAGCGGGGATGACTGGATTTGCGGTGCGCAGGCGATGCGCGGCTGCCTGCGCGGTGCGGAGATCGCCGGCATCATGGCCGAATTTCTGCGCGGAAACGGCTTTCCCGCGCGCGCGCAGACTGATGCCGACAGCGACGTGCTCCCGCTTCCGCTTGTCCTTTGGGCCGGACTTGGAGAGCTCAGCCGCATCGGCGAACTGGTGCTCAATCCCTTCCTCGGGCCGAGATTCAAGTCGGTGGTGGTGACAACGGATCTCCCCATGGAGATCGACCAGCCGATCGATTTCGGCCTGCAGTATTTCTGCAGCCACTGCCTGAAATGCGCACGTGAGTGCCCCTGCAGCGCAATTTCTTTCGGCGGAAAAGTGATGTTCAACGGCTACGAAATATGGAAGCCGGACGTGGAGCGCTGCGCGCGCTACCAGATGACCAACCCGAAAGGTTCAGGCTGCGCTCGCTGCATGAAGACCTGCCCGATCAACAAGGTCGTGGATGCCGACGGCGGGCTGCTGACGCGTGCGGCGCACTGGTTAGGAATTCGCGTTCAATGGATCAAGCCGGTACTGGTGCCGATCACGACGTGGCTGGACGATCGCCTCGGCAACGGCATGCGCAACCCGGCCAAGAAATGGTGGTTCGAGCACGAACTCGTCGACAATGTCGCAGTCACGCCCAGACGCACCAACCAGCGCGACATCAATCCATACAAAAAAGCAGAACTGGCACACAGGACCATTGCCTACTACCACGCAAACATGATGCCGCCGCCGGATCAGCCAGGCCCTGCCGAGGTGGATCGGGAAGCCGCGCTGGCAGCGGCGGCGCTGATCGAGACGCCAGGGCAGGCGCGCCGGCGCGTCGCCGAAGGAGGAATCGTTCCGGCGCATTACAATCCGACACCACCAGTTGGAAAGGCGAGCGTCTCAACGCGCGCGTGTCACCGGGACGTTGGTTCCGCGTGAGTCACATTCGTGCGGATGTTTTCATGCGAAGTCGCAATCAGCTCTGATCTCTGGCAGGCAACTTTCAGCCAATTCCTGAACTTCAACTTAAAATTTTCCAGTGCACTACCTGTGTGATTGAATTGACCATAGTTTGGTAATGGTCTATAGTCCCGCACTGCTTGGCAAACATACTGAAAGGTATGGACGCAAAGTCTCCGGCCTAAGGGAAGCTATGGTAGCGGGATTGCGACATGGGGTTCCTTCCCTATGCCTGTCTTACTTCTATATCTGCACACTTCCCTTATTGTAGTTAAATGGTTTGTCCTATCCTTGGGAGAGATTCACCGAGATGCCCATTACGAACCTGATTTAATGGCACGCGCACGTCCAATGTGCTAAAGATATCGCAACATGGCAAGCAATTTAAAGGGCACCATACAGACAAACGATGAACAAGCTGGATAATTTTATTGGCCGTAGTCTCGGTCCGGTTTATAGTCTTTGTGGCCGTTATTTTCCACTCTCTACAGGTGGAAAATAACTTGAACAAAAAATCGGCAATGCAATCTGCACAGCTGCGGCAGCTGCTTTCCATCAGCAATGTGTCGCTGTTTACCAGTATATTCATCGCCACGATTCTTGCTTATGTGCAGCGAGAAGTCATTTCTTCCCAAGTTATTCTGTCCTGGTATTCCTTCCTATTGCTGGCATCGCTCTTGCGAGCAGGCCAGATTATTGCCTATCAACTTAATCCACTGGTTGACGATGCCGCAACCCATGTTCGGCTGGTAAAGTTTCGCCTGGTTATTCTGGTTTCCTCCTCGGTGTGGGGAGCGGCTGGTTGGTTGCTGTTCCCGGCAAGCGATCCACAATACCAAGTGTTCCTGATCCTTATGCTTGCCGGGATGACCGTCGGGGGCGTTGTTTCATTTTCAGCCGACTTGATCAGTGCCATTGGATTTTCAGTATTGCTTACTGTACCTATTACAGTCCGCTTGTTTTTTTCAGCAGACAGTTTGTTTATTGCACTAGGCACCGCAATGATATTTTATCTTTGCTTCTTGATCATGAGCTTGCTCCGTATGAACCGGAACATTTCCGACAATATTTCCTTGCGTCTGGAAGCAATAGATCGCGAGGAATTCGTGCGAGCAAGCGAGGAGCGCTATCGACTGCTGCTGAACTATTCGCCAGTTGGTATTTTTCATTACGATACTGACCTCATCATTACCTATTGTAACAATCGTTTGGCCGACATTCTGCAAAGCAAAACTGAACACATTATCGGGCTGGATATCAAGCTTCTCAATGATCAGACTTTATTGCCAATTTTGAGAAAGGCTTTTGGTATTCAAATAGTCCATCATGAAGGGCTATGTTCCACCCCTTTTTGTGATGCAGACTTATGGATAGACTTGACCTGCGCATCTTCCCGTGATGGCAGTGGGAA
>DATKVR010000006.1:0-26458 GCA_035529955.1 Gallionella sp. | reverse complement strand
ACCGCAAAGCCCTGGCCTGAATATCGGGCAAACTTTGTCAACCCGCAACGTATCAGGCTGGGCCTGAAATTCTGGCACAAGTACCGAAAACCGCTGCAGCGTGCCGAGCGAAAATTCGGTGTACCGCAAGACATCATTGTTGCCGTAATTGGCGTGGAGACCATCTATGGGCAGGATGTCGGCAATTTCCGCACCCTGGACGCCCTGACCACACTGGCATTCGACTATCCGCCGCGTGCCGATTTCTTCCGCAGCGAGCTGGAGAACTTTCTGTTGCTGGCCCGTGAACAGCAATTCAATCTGCTTGCAATACGCGGCTCTTATGCCGGCGCGCTGGGTATCCCGCAATTCATGCCGAGCACCTATCGCACTTACGCGGTGGATTTCAACGGTAACCGCAAGACTAATTTGCTGGGTGATGACGTGGATGCGATCGGCAGCGTCGCGAATTATCTGAACAAGTTTGGCTGGGTCGACCGGGTTGCCGGGCATTCCCCGGTCAGCGGGAAACCGGCGGATAACAAGCACCATGCCATGACGATAGCGCCGATTGCGGTGCCTGTGCAGGTCAGCGCAAGTTTCCGCGGCACAGATATCGCCACCCCGCGCACGGTTTCCGCATGGATGTTATCCGGAATAACGCCGAGCATGGAACTGGCCCGGGATCAGACCGCGCGCCTGATCGATTTTACAATGGCAGGGGGCGACGAAAAACCTCCGGTCACCCCCCCCGCCGTTCCACCGGGCGGGCCCGTATCATCCGTAAAGTTGCCGTTATATCCAGCGCAACCGAACAAGCAGTTCTGGCTGGTGTTCAACAACTTTGATGTCATACGGCGTTACAACAACAGCGACTATTATGCGATGTCGGTGTTCCAGCTGGCGGAAGCATTGAAAGACGCGCGCAAGATTCGTTAGCGCAAAGCAATGCGCCGCGCGCCGTTGTAGTGCCTTTTCCAGTAAGCTTCGCGCATGTCCTCGGTGCGCACCCGGCCCCCGCTGCTGGGCGCATGAATGAAGCGATTGTTGCCCAGATAGATGCCGACGTGGGAATAGGCACTGTGGTTGGTGTTGTAGAACACCAGATCGCCTTCGCGCAACTGCGACAATTTGACCGGATAGCCATGCCGGCTTATTTGATGCGAATTATGCGGCAGCGATACGTGTGCCGAATGGCGAAACACATAATCGACGAATCCGCTGCAGTCGAATCCGGTTTGCGGTGAATGCCCGCCATATTTGTAGGGTGTGCCGGCCAGATCGCGTGCATAAGCCGTGAGTTTCACGTCGGATGAGGAACGGTAGGCTACCTGTGACTGCACATTCTCTTTGGTGGATGCGCACGCTCCCAGCAACAGCACGGATAACAGCAGGAGGTGTTTCATGCCGCTAATGTAATGCAGGGCATCCGCCTTTGTAAAGCAGGCACCCGATGAGTTTCATGCTGACTGAGCAGAAGAAAAAACGCCCGACAGGCTGTCGCAGCATGTCGGGCGTTGCGGGGGCAGTGATAATAAGTTAAGACTTTTTCATCGGGCAGGTGCGTATGCCGAAGATGGCATATGCCGGGCAAACACCGACCAGGCCAGTCAGCAACGGAACCACGCCAATATAGCCCCACACGCCGATAGTTCCGCTGGCTGCCAGCCCGATCAGCACCAGACCTGCAATTACGCGCAATACGCGATCAATTGTTCCTTCGTTAACCTTCATTTTGAACTCCTTGGAATTTAATTGGGGGAAACCGCAGCCTAGTTGGCTTGTGCCCGTTTGTCTGTGATAAAAATCACAAAGCCAAACAGAAAAAATACATTCGGCCCAACCCTAAAGTGCGGATAATTTTTTTAGTGCGGCTGCATCGGTAATTTCGATTTGTTCGCGTCCCAGCTTGACCCAGCCCTGCTCGGAAAAGCTTTTCAGCAAGCGGCTGACGATTTCCCGCGCGCTGCCCAGTTCATCGGCCAGTGCCTGATGGGTGGCATGGACAGGATTGGGTTTGTTGACCAGCAGGGTGGCCAGGCGCTGGTCGAGCTTTTGAAAGGCCACCGCAGAAACCAGTTGCATCAGGTCGGTGAGGCGATCGGAAAACAGGTGAAAGACGTGTATGCGAAATAATTCCTGTTTCTCGATCAGCGCATGGAAGGCGGCGGCCGGCAGCAACACCATCTCGAGTGCCTGTTCTGCAATTCCGCGCGCATGGTAAGGCGTATTGCCCAGCAGGCAACTGCTGGTGAGGATACAGCTCTCGCCCGGCATGACGCGATAAAGTTGCAATTCCCGCCCGCTCGGCGCGGCCTTGATGACGCGGATGTTGCCGGACAACAGCATCGGGAAACCCTGGCAAACCTGGTTCTCGTCGAAAACGACCGTTCCCGCGGTGAGATGTATCGCGCTGGCCGCGGCGGCCAGTTCGGCCTGGTCGGCGGCAGGCAGCTCGCGCAGCATCGGGTATTGCTGCAGCAAACGGGATTGTGTGTCGTAATCTAACATTGCTATCCGGCTCCATATCGATGGTCAAACAAGGCGACGACAAACGACGCGGACAGGGCAATTGAAGATGCGCCGGTGAAATGGGGCTGGATTACTCCGGCCGCATCTGAGGGAACAGTATCACATCGCGTATGCTGGCGCAGTCGGTCAGCAACATCACCAACCGGTCGATGCCGATGCCCTCGCCGGCGGTGGGCGGCAGACCGTATTCCAGCGCGCGCACATAGTCGTTGTCCTTGAACATCGCTTCCTCGTCCCCGGCATCTTTTGCCGCAACCTGCGCGTCAAAACGCGCTGCCTGGTCTTCCGCGTCATTTAACTCGGAGAAACCGTTTGCGATTTCGCGCCCGACGATGAACAGTTCGAAGCGTTCTGTAATGGCCGGATTACTGTCGCTGCTGCGCGCCAGCGGCGAGACTTCCACCGGGTAGTCGATGATGAAAGTCGGCTCGAACAACTGCGCCTCGGCCAGCTCCTCGAACAGCGACAGCTGCAATCCGCCGATGCCGTCCTGCGGTTTGTACTTGGCCTTCAGGTCCTGCAGTTCGGCGATCACGAACTCGCGGTCGTTGAGTTGCGCGGTGGTGAACTGCGGATGGTATTTCTGGATCGCCTGCACCATCGTCAAGCGGTGGAACGGCTGGCCCAGGTCCAGCTCCCGGCCCTGGTAGGAAATGAGCGTGCTACCCAGCACCTGTTGCGCCACTTCGCGGAACAGGCTCTCGCTGAAGTCCATCAGATATTTGTAATCGCGGTAGGCCTCGTAGAATTCCAGCATGGTGAATTCCGGGTTGTGCCGCGTGGACAGTCCCTCGTTGCGGAAATTGCGGTTGATTTCGAACACCTTTTCGAATCCGCCCACCACCAGCCGTTTCAGGTACAGCTCGGGCGCAATGCGCAGATACATCTTCATGTCCAGCGCGTTGTGGTGTGTCTCGAACGGCTTGGCCGCGGCACCGCCCGGGATGGAATGCATCATCGGGGTTTCCACTTCCAGATAGCCGTTGCGGATGAAAAATTCGCGTATCGCCTGGATGATCCGGGTGCGCGTGATGAACACCTTGCGCGCGTCCTCGTTGGTGATCAGGTCGAGGTAACGCTGGCGGTATTTCTGCTCCTGGTCGGACAGGCCGTGGAATTTTTCCGGCAACGGACGCAGTGCCTTGGTCAGCAGGCGCACTTGCGACACGCGCACCGAAAGCTCGCCGGTCTTGGTCTTGAACAGCATGCCGGTGGCGCCGAGGATGTCGCCCAGGTCGTGATGCTTGAACGCGTTATGCGCTTCCTCGCCGGTGTCGTTATTGCTGATGAACAGCTGGATGCGACCGCTCATGTCCTGCAGCGTGGCGAAGCTGGCCTTGCCCATCACCCGCTTCAGCATCATGCGCCCGGCCACGGCAACGTGTATCTGCAATGCCTCCAGTTCGTCGTGGGTTTTCTCGCCGAACTCGCCATGCAAATCGCCGGCCAGATGCTTGCGCTCGAAGTCGTTCGGGAAAGCCACGCCTGTTTTGCGAATAGCCGTTAATTTGCCGCGCCGTTCCGCAATGATCTGGTTTTCGTCGGAGGGTGGTAGGGTGTCGTCGGTAGTCATAACAGATCTCAAATTATTAATGCTGGTTAAACGCCCTGCTTCAAACTGGCCGAAATGAAATCGTCCAGGTCGCCATCCAGCACGCCCTGGGTATTGCCGACTTCGTGATTGGTGCGCAGATCCTTGATGCGCGACTGGTCGAGCACATAGCTGCGGATCTGGTGGCCCCAGCCGATGTCGGATTTTCCGTCTTCCAGTACCTGCTTTTCTTCATTGCGCTTGCGCAACTCTTCTTCATAGAGGCGCGATTTTAGCATCGCCATCGCCTCGGCGCGGTTGCGGTGCTGGGAGCGGTCGCTCTGGCATTGCACCACGATGTTGGTGGGGAGGTGGGTGATGCGCACTGCCGAGTCGGTCTTGTTGATGTGCTGCCCGCCGGCACCCGAGGCGCGGTAGGTGTCCACGCGCAGGTCGGCCGGATTGATCTCGACCTCGATGGACTCGTCGACTTCGGGATAGACGAACACGCTGGAAAACGAAGTGTGGCGGCGATTGCCGGAATCGAACGGCGATTTGCGCACCAGCCGGTGCACCCCGGTTTCGGTGCGCAGGTGGCCGTATGCATATTCGCCGCTTACCTTGAGCGATGCGCCCTTGATGCCCGCGACTTCGCCGTCGGACTGTTCCAGCACCTCGACCTGGAAGCCCTTGCGTTCGCAGTAGCGCAGATACATGCGCAGCAGCATCGAGGCCCAGTCCTGCGCCTCGGTTCCGCCGGAGCCGGCCTGGATGTCGACGAAGCAGTTGTTCGGGTCCATCGGGTGGGAGAACATGCGGCGGAATTCCATTGCCGCGACGCGCTTCTCGATGTCCTGGATATCGGCGGCGGTGCTGTTCAGGCTGGCGTCGTCATGTTCCGCCTGGGCCATCTCGAACAGTTCCGATGCATCGGAAAGGTCCTGCTGGATTCTGCCCAGACCGAGCACCACCCCTTCCAGCATCTTGCGTTCGCGGCCCAGTTCCTGGGCGCGCTTGGCGTCCTGCCAGATGGCGGGATCTTCGGCGAGTTCGGATACCTCGGTCAGACGCTCCTGCTTGGCATCGTAGTCAAAGATACCTCCGTAATTCGGCGTTGCGCAAGGCGAGGTCTTGTAGCTGGTTGGTGAGGGCGTTTAGTTGTTCGGCTTCCATCAGTTCATCTCTATAAATTCGTTATTCGGGCGAATCGCGGTGTCGCGTGCTCGCTCATTCCTGTGCGCAGCGGTCGTAGCGTTAGCTACGGGTACCGCGCGGCCTGCCCCTTGCGGGTGCGTTTATCAATCCGATATGTCTCGTCATTCGCTGTAAAAACTACTAGCCATTCGACTAAGCCCACATGCGGGCAAGTCGCTGGTTATGCGCGGCTCCTTGCGGTGCCCGTGCGACACGGTGGGGCGTAGCCCTTTGGTGCGGGAGCACGGAGCAGCAGGCTTGCCCGCTCCGTATGCTTCGCATCCCCGTGTCCAGCCTGCCATCCCGAAGAACAAATTTCTAGAAACGAACGAGATTTTGTCGGTAATGCTTAAAAGGGGCGGGATTATAACGCAACCAGCCCGATCAGCATCCCCAAAGCGATTGCGCCGAAGCCGGTGGCGACATGCCTGGCGAGATTTTTTCCGCCGATGAAGATCACCATGCCGAATTTGAAGGCGAGATTGGCAATGAAAGCGAGGGTTATCGAGGTGACGGCCTGGTGCTGGTTCAATTGCCCGAGATTGAACAGGCGCAGGCTGGAAAGCGTGATCGCATCGACATCGGTCAACCCCGACACCAAAGCCACCGCATACAGGCCGCGGCTACCCGCAAAGTCCTGCATCCATGCCGAGCCCAGCAGCACGATCACATAGAGCAAACCAAAGCCCAGCGCGGTGCGCAGTTCGGCGGGGTTGGCGGTTTCCGGGATGTTGAGTTTTGTTGCATTGATCGTCTTGCGCCAGTTGTACAGCGCGACAGCAAGGCCAAACAGGAATCCGCCGGCAAGTACCGGCAACAGGCCAGACAGCGTGTCAGAGGCGACCACCGCACTGAGTACCAGCAGGCGCAGCAATACCACCATGCTGGCAATGACGATGATAGCGGCGGCCAGTTGCGACATGGCCGGATTGTTCCTGCTGTTTCTGGCATAGAGCAGCGTGGTCGCGGTGCTGGACACCAGGCCGCCGAGAAAACCCAGCAGTGGCGCCCCATAACGGGTTCCCACCACATGCAACGCGGTATAACCCGCCAGACTGATGCCGGAGATCAGCACCACCATCAGCCAGGCCTGATGCGGATTGAATGCACCGTACGGGCCGTAGCTCTGGTCGGGCAGTATCGGCAGCACGATAAAGGTCAGCACCGCAAATTGCAGCACGGCCACCAGATCGCTGCGCGTGAGGCGCTGCGACATCCCGCGCAGCTCCGGTTTGAAATAGAGCAGGGCGGTGACCGCGATGGCCAGCATCACGGCCAGTTTGGCAAGACCGAACCAGATCATCGCGCCCAAGCCGTAGCACAGCAGCAGGGCGATAACGGTGGTGGTGCCCGGGTCGTCTGCTTCGACGGGCTTGTTGCGGTATGCCGCGATGATCATGCCGGCCACGGCAAGCAGCCCGGCGATCAGCAGCCAGGGTGTGTCGAGTTTGCCGGAGAGCAGCGCGGACAGCGTGCCGAACATGGCGACCAGCGCGAAGGTGCGCAGCCCGGCCCTGGCGGAAGGGTTGCGCTCGCGCTCCAGCCCGATCAGCAGACCGATGGCCAGGCTGGTGATGAACTGTGGCAGGGGTTCGATGCCGTTGTTGAGCACGAGCATGGATACCATTGTTAATCCTTTGTATTCAGCCAGTGCCGGACGATAAGTTGCAGGCTCTGTTTGCCATTGTATTCATTGACGCTCAGGCTGTACACGGCATGGATCTGTTCGGGTAAAGGCTCGTTGTGGCCAAACAGGATCGCATCGATGAGTCTGCCTTGCGTGCTCAAGCTCAATTTAAGATGTTTTTCGCCGACCACGCGCTGATTCCTGACCATGAAATCATCGCTGAATTGCGGGGCAGGAAAACCCTGTCCCCACACCTGCTCATCAAGCAACCGTGCGACAACCAGATCCATTTGGTCCTTATCCAGCGCCCCATCGGTTTCGATGCGCTGTGCCAGGTCGTTTTCATCGAGCAGGCTGCCGGCGATTTCTTCAAAGGCGGTGACAAAGGCGGCAAAGTCGGACTCGGCGATACTGAGCCCGGCCGCCATCGCATGCCCGCCGAATTTTCTGATCAGTGCGGGATGGCGCTTGCTGACCAGATCCAGCGCGTCGCGCAGATGCAATCCGGCGATGGAACGACCGGAGCCTTTTATTTCGCCTTCTGATGCGCGCGCGAACGCGATGGTCGGGCGATGGTATTTCTCCTTGAGCCGCGAGGCCAATATGCCGATCACGCCCTGATGCCAGGACTCGTCAAACAGTACGAGACTGTAGCGGAAGGGTCGCTGCGCCAAAGGCAGGCAACCCGCAACCAACCGGAGGTTGGGCGGAGTTGACACCGCAGCAGCGGGGTCGCCGCCGGCGTCCCCCTTGCGGGGGAAATTGTCTCCCAGATCGACATCCGCCAGCAGAGCCAGCGCATTGTCCTGCATATCGGTTTCGATGCTGCGTCGTTCGCGGTTCAGCGCATCCAGCTTTGCGGCGATCTGCAGTGCGGCACCATCATCATCGCTGAGCAGGCAATTGATGCCCAGGCTCATGTCGTCCAGCCGGCCGGCGGCATTCAGGCGCGGTCCGACGGTAAAGCCCAGGTCCTGGCTGGAGACGCGAGCCGGATCCTTTTTTGCCACCTGCAACAGCGCAATGATCCCGGCGCAGGCGCGTCCGGCACGGATGCGCTGTAATCCCTGCTGGACCAGAATGCGATTGTTCTGGTCCAGCCTGACCACATCGGCAACGGTGCCCAGTGCCACCAGATCGAGGAGTTCGGCAAGTTTGGGTTCTGCCTGGGCAACAAAAACGCCGCGCGTCCGCAGCTCGGCACGCAGCGCCAGCAACACATAAAACATCACACCCACACCGGCCAGATTTTTGCTCGGGAATGCGCAGCCGGGCTGGTTGGGGTTGACGATACAGGTGGCGTCCGGCAATTCATCGCCGGGCAGGTGGTGGTCGGTGACGAATACCTGCATGCCCAGACGGTTGGCCTCGGCCACGCCTTCGACGCTGGCGATCCCGTTATCCACGGTGATTAAAATATCGGGATTGCTTTTTGCAGCGAGCAGGACGATTTCCGGTGTCAGCCCGTAGCCGTATTCAAAGCGGTTCGGCACGATGAAATCGATTTGCGCACCGAAGGCGCGCAAGCCGCGCACGGCCACCGCGCAGGCAGTGGCACCGTCGGCATCGTAATCGGCGATAACCATGAGTTTCTTTCGTGCCGCGATGGCATCAGCGAGCAGGCGTGCCATCCCGGTGGCATTTTTCAGGTTGTCGAATGGCAGCAGTCCGGCAAAGGTGGTATCCAGTTGCTTGCTATCCGTGATGCCGCGCGCCGCGAAGATATTCGCCATGGCGGGTGAATAACCGCTGTCGCGCAGCTTTTGTGCGGCTGCGGCGGGAATGGTGCGCGGGGTGATTTTTGGCATCTGGGTGGTCTGGATTTACAACTCAATGGCCTTGAGTTTAGCACCCTCCCGGGGCGGGAACATATTTGAAACTAATCGCCTTGGCAGGTCCTCGCCTCGTCTTTTTGGGCCAATTGAGCTAGAATCGCGCCACTTTTCAAGTCATGCATGGAAAAAACGTGGCACTCATCGTTCAGAAGTACGGCGGCACATCGGTCGGCAGTCCAGACCGCATCAAGAACGTGGCACGGCGCGTCGCCAAATTCAAGGCACTCGGGCATCAGGTAGTGGTGGTGGTCTCCGCGATGAGCGGCGAGACCAATCGTCTGGTGGCGCTCGCCCACGAAATACAAAAGCATCCCGATCCACGCGAACTGGACGTGATCATCTCGACCGGCGAGCAGGTCACCATCGGTCTGCTGGCGATGGCGCTCAAGGAGCAAGGGCTGAAAGCCAGGAGCTACACCGGCGCGCAGGTCAAGATACTCACCGACAACGCCTTCAGCAAAGCGCGCATCGTCAGCATCGACGAACAAAATATCCGTGACGACCTGGAGAATGATTGCGTTGTCGTGGTGGCCGGATTTCAGGGCGTGGACGAACACGGCAACATCACCACGCTGGGACGCGGCGGATCGGATACCACGGGTGTGGCGATTGCAGCCGCGCTGCGTGCCGACGAGTGCCAGATCTATACCGACGTGGATGGCGTATACACCACCGACCCGCGTGTGGTTCCCGAGGCGCGCCGCCTGAAGAGCATCACTTTTGAAGAAATGCTGGAAATGTCCAGTATGGGCTCCAAGGTGCTGCAGATTCGTTCGGTGGAGTTTGCCGGCAAATACAAGGTCAAGCTGCGCGTGCTGTCGAGCTTTGAAGAAGAAGGCGAAGGCACGCTGATTACTGTTGAGGATAACGACAAAATGGAACAAGCCATTATTTCAGGGATCGCTTTCAATCGCGATGAGGCAAAAATCACCGTGATCGGCGTGCCCGACAAACCGGGAATTGCCTATCAGATTCTGGGCCCGGTCAGCGATGCCAATATCGACGTGGACATCATCATTCAGAACGTCGGCATGGACGGCAGCACGGACTTTTCCTTTACCGTGCATCGCAACGAATTCGCCAAGGCGATGGATATCCTGAAGAACAAGGTACAACCCCATATCGGCGCACGCGATGTCATTGGAGACAGCAAGGCGGCCAAGGTTTCGGTAGTTGGCGTCGGAATGCGCTCGCATGTCGGCATCGCCAGCAAGATGTTCCGCACCCTGGCAGAAGAGGGGATCAACATCCAGATGATCTCGACCTCGGAGATAAAAATTTCCGTGGTCATCGACGAGAAATACCTCGAGCTTGCCGTGAGGGTATTGCACAAGGCCTTCGGCCTCGACCAGGAAGACGCGTAATCGTTTGACCTTTCAAGTCGGGTACATTACTATGCGCGGCCTTCGGAGAGGTGGCCGAGTGGTCGAAGGCACGCCCCTGCTAAGGGCGCATCCGGGCAAAACCTGGATCGAGGGTTCGAATCCCTCCCTCTCCGCCAGCAAGTCTGAGCCCTTCCTTGTGAAGGGTTTTTTCTTTGGTGGGATGCCCGCACCGCGCGGGCTTCCGGGCAATACCGTGTTCCCTGTTCCGGGGCTGAAGCCCAAATTCCACGTTCTTCCCGCGACGTTCTCTGCGGGCAATGTCGGCATTGCCGCCGGCTATTCCGGGTGGCCTGCCACGCGACGTTGACCGGTGTTCACCCATTCACCCTGCATTCAGGTTGGCGAGACACTCCCGCGGGAAGGCGGGTCTTCGCCGGTTGCCGGTTACGCTCCCGGTTATCAGCCTGCTGCCGGTTGAACTGCATTCTTGGACTGGCGCTCGACAGATGGCCAGACGCGCCAAAACGTTTCCAATCAAATTTGCCATCTGCAAATAACGTCGGCGGATAGCAATACCCATAGTCATCCGCGTATGTAACCGATGACGCCTGGACAAATCCGCTGCCGCGGAATTACCAGCCTGTACCGCTTGCCAATAGTTTGTCAAACACTGGCTGGACCATGAAAAACACACTTCAATTTATGTGGCCGGCTTGCCGGATTGGTTCCCTTGCCTACGCCATATGACGTATTCAGCTTGCCGTACGTCTCCTTCTAAACTGGCCTCGCAATTCGTTTGGACCCTGCTCACTTATATTTTTTAATCGAACCTAGGAGTACGACAATGGTACATAAATACTGCAGCAATTCAATTGCAACCGGCAATAGAAACCTGAAAAAATTCATGGTCGGTTTTGCCTTTCTGGCAAGTTTTGCCGGGGCATCGACCAGTTATGCCGGACAAACTTTTCAAATGGGTGACGACAAGTCGCTTTCACTGGGCTTCGGCCTGAGGAGCAGCTTTACCAGCGTGCAAAATGGCGCTCCCGACGGCACCTCACGCTCAAAGTCGTTCAATATCGACGATGCCCGTTTGTATATCACCGGCCATCTCAACAAAATGATCAGCGGTACGCTGAATACCGAGCGGGATGCTGCAGGGAACATCGTTCTGATGGACGGGTTTACCGAGTTTGGACTCAGCGACGACTTCAATGTCAGGGCCGGCAGGGTGATACCGCCGTCTGACCGGTCCAACCTGGATGGACCGTTCTATCTTAACGCGTGGCAGTTTCCGGGCGTGGTTTCGCAGTATCCCAGTCTTGCAATAGGCCGGGACAACGGGATGCTGGTCTGGGGTAAACCGATGGGTGGCAAGTTCGTATACTCGGTAGGCGCATTTACCGGACACAATGCCGTGGCGGGAGACTCCAACGCTGCCGCAAGTCCGTTGTACGCGGGAAGATTTGTATACAACTTTTTCGATCCGGAACCGGCCCCGGCCTATTACAACGCCAGCACTTATTATGGTTCGAATAACATCCTGACCGCCGCACTGGTATTCCAGCACCAGAATGATGGCGTGGGTTCATCCCCGAGCGCGGCGGGAAACTACAATTCATGGAGCACCGACTTTCTCTATGAATCGAAAGAAACCGGATCCGGTGTTGTGACCGTGGAAGGTGCCTATTACAAGTATGGATTGGGCGCGGTCGATTGCGGTTCGGGTGAGCCCGGATCTTTGCCTTGCGTTGGCGCCGGAACCAATGTGGGCGGTTTGGTCGCAGGGAAAGCGTATCTTGCTACCGTGGCCTACCTGTTCCCCGAACAGATCGGCATTGGCAAGTTTCAGCCTTTTGTCAGGTTCCAGAAATTCAACCGGGATGTGTCGCAGACCACGAACAAGCAAAGCGACATAGGCGTCAATTACGTGATGGATGGTCATAACTCGCGCATCAGTGCGGTGTTGTCGAAGCTGGAGGACACCCGGTTGAGTCCTGCGCTGTCCAGTCGCAATCAATTTATTCTCGGTTACCAATTCCAATATTAAGTCCGTCACAGAATCATGGTGGTGTTCCATTTAAGCGGGGGGAAACCCCCGCTTTTTTTCGAACAAAAAATGATTTTGCTGTTTTGTCGCCAGCGCGGGGATGCGCCTGGCCATGAACAATAAATCATTCGATTGCTAAAGATCAATGGGTTGCGGAACTTTTGCCGACACCGGTGCGTGCGCGGGTAAGTCAGATGACGTATTCATTGTTCGACCCGGAAATCCTATTCTTCAACCATCGCTTTTGGATGTGTATTTTGAATCACGAGTCACTTTTTTTCACCCTAACCACTAAGGAGAAATTGTTATGTCACGCAATAAATCGATGTTAGCAGCTAACGATCCCGCCGGCCTTGCCCGCAAGGTACCTGCCTTGTCGTTGCGCAATAAAGCCGTACTTGCAGTCGCGGGTACGTTGTTGATCGCTTTTGCCGCTAGTGCAACCGCTGCCGAGCCGGCAACCAGCAAGGTGGATACGACCCATCTGGCCGTGACCGACAAGGTCGTCACGGTAGGGCAATTGCATTCGGCAACCGGAACGATGGCCATTTCCGAGACCGGTGCGATCGAGGCGGAACGTCTGGCAATCAGCCAGATCAATGCGTCGGGCGGCGTGCTCGGCAGGCAGATAAAAATCATCCAGGAGGACGGGGCTTCCGACTGGCCGACATTTGCGGAAAAAGCCAAGAAACTGCTGGAAGAAAACCATGTGGCGGCAATATTTGGTTGCTGGACATCCGCCTCGCGCAAGGCGGTACTTCCTGTTCTGGAACGCGACAACGGACTGCTGTATTACCCGACATTCTACGAGGGGCTGGAAGAGTCCAAGAATGTCATTTACACCGGCCAGGAAGCCACGCAGCAGGTTTTTGCCGGGCTCGACTGGGTGGCAAAAACAAAACATGCGAAGACTTATTACCTGATCGGATCGGACTATATCTGGCCTCGCACAACCATGAAATTGGCCCGGAAATACATTACAACCGTCCTTCATGGAACGGTTGTGGGTGAAGAATACGCCGCGCTTGGCAGTACCGATTTTGGCTCGACGATCAACAAGATCCGCCTGAAAAAACCCGACGTGATTTACGCCGCTGTAGTGGGCGGTTCGAATGTGTCCTGGTTCAAGCAGCTCAAATCGGCCGGGATCAATGGCAAGAATCAGACATTGCTGACCTTGTCGGTAACCGAAGATGAAGCCCATGGTATAGGCGGTGAAAATCTGGTCGGATTTTATTCTGCAATGAAATACTTCCAGTCCCTCGATACGCCGCGCAACAAGGAGTTTGTGAAGCAGTTCAAGGCAATGTGGGGAGCCAATGCACCGATCGGCGACGTGACCCAGGCCGCTTACGAAGGCCCATGGTTGTGGAAAAAGGCGGTTGAAATGGCGGGCAGCTTCGATACCGACAAGGTGGTGAAGGCCGAGGAAAGCGGCAAGATCACCTTTGATGCACCGGAGGGTATGGTCTATCTGGAGCCCAACCACCATCTGAAGACCCGTCTGCGGATCGGTGAATGGCGTGCGGATGGACAGGCTGACATCGTCTACACGTCAGATTACATCATGCCGAACCCGTTCCCCAAAGGTTATTGATTCAGACCCGGTCATCCATCACGCGGTCAGTGATGGGTGACCATACCCCCAAGAAATAAGCGATTTAAGTCATTGGAGATATTGCAATGGACGGTTATTCGATATCGGATTTATGGTCAATCCTGGTGATGCAGGGCTTCTCTGGCTTGAGCTTGTTCAGTGTGCTTTTATTGATGGCCCTCGGCCTGGCGATCATATTCGGGCAGATGGGCGTCATCAACATGGCGCATGGCGAATTCATGACCATAGGGGCATACACAATTTATATGTTCTCGAAGGTCACGCAAGAATATTTCCCGGGTTTGATGCCCTACTATTTTGTGGTTGCGATATTCGCGTCATTCGGGATTGCGTTCGCGGCCGGATATCTGGTCGAGTTTTTGCTGATCAGGCATCTCTATAAACGCCCTCTGGACACGCTCCTTGCGACCTGGGGCCTGAGCCTGATCATGCAGCAAATTTTCCGCAGTGTGTTTGGCCCGCGTGAAGTGAGCGCCACCCTGCCTGACTGGCTGATGGGGGCATGGAAGCCAACACCCAATATCGATATCCCCCTGAACGGCCTTTTCGTGATGGCGATATCGCTCGTGGTGACGGCTGCAGTCGTGCTGTTTCTTTACCGCTCTTCATGGGGGCTCAAGGTTCGTGCAACGACCCAGAACCGGGTCATGGCGGGTTCCGTCGGTATCAACACGAAGAAAATAGACAGGGTGACGTTTGCAATGGGGTGCGGCATAGCGGGCATAGCGGGCGCCACCTTTACCACGATTGCCTCTACCGGGCCAACCAGCGGTTCCCTCTATATTGTGGATACGTTCCTGGTTGTGGTGTTCGGCGGAGCCGGCAGCGTGCTCGGTACCGTCGCTTCCGCATTTTCAATTGCCCAGGCGCAATCCATCCTGACATTTTTCCTGACCAATGCGATGGGCAAGGTGGTCACGTTACTGACCATCATCATCATCCTGATGATACGACCGGAAGGCTTGTTCATCAGCAAAGTCAGAAGATAGCTTGATAAAGGAAAAATGATGAATACTTTTTACACTAGATGGTTGGGCGGCAAGAAAGGGACAATCGAACTTGCCGTATTGGCGGTGTTCATCCTTGTCGTGATGCCGC
This sequence comes from Gallionella sp., assembly GCA_035529955.1. Lineage (GTDB taxonomy): Bacteria > Pseudomonadota > Gammaproteobacteria > Burkholderiales > Gallionellaceae > Gallionella. The sequence continues at coordinate 11,669 of DATKVR010000006.1, read as the reverse complement.
TGTGGCTGGATATTTTTCGCCTGAATCTGGTCGGGAAATATCTGACCTACGCATTTGCCGCGGTGGGGCTGGTCATGGTTTGGGGATATGGCGGAATTTTGAGCCTTGGCCAGGGTGTGTTTTTCGGTATCGGCGGTTACTGCATGGCCATGTTCCTGAAGCTGGAGGCTTCCGATCCGATCAGCACGGTCCACCAGACCACACCCGGTATTCCGGATTTCATGGACTGGAATCAGATCACCCATCTGCCACTGTTCTGGGAACCGTTTCACAGCCTGACCTTCTCGCTTGTTGCGGTCGTACTGGTGCCGGTTTTTCTGGCATATGTGATCAGTATGGCAATGTTCAAGCGGCGCGTGGGTGGTGTGTATTTCTCGATCATTACCCAGGCCATCGCGGCGATTCTGACCATCCTGGTTGTGGGCCAGCAGGGGCTGACCGGCGGAATCAACGGTATAACCGACCTCAAAACGATGCACGGCTGGAATATCAACACGGACTCGGCAAAGTACATACTTTATTTTGCCAGCGGCGTGATGTTGCTGGGCGTGATCATGTTGTGCAGGTTCATTCTTTCCTCGAAGTTCGGGCGTCTGCTTCTGGCAATGAAGGACAAGGAGGACAGGGTCAGGTTCTCGGGCTATGACGTGGCCAACTTCAAGATTTTCACATTCAGCGTGGGCGCGGCAATATCGGCCATCGGCGGCGCCATGTTTACCCTGCAGGTGGGTTTCATCTCCCCATCGCTGATCGGCATCGTTCCATCGATCGAAATGGTGATATTTGCCGCGATCGGTGGGCGCATGTCCCTGGTCGGGGCGGTGTATGGAACGCTGTTGGTCAATTACGGAAAGTCGGCGTTTTCAGAATCCTTCCCCTCGCTTTGGCTGTTCCTGATGGGGGCGCTGTTTATCGGGGTGGTCATGTTTTTTCCAAACGGGCTGGCCGGTTTGTACGATGTCTATTTGAAGAAGTGGGTGGAATTGCTGGCAATGAAAGTCAAGAAAATGGTCGTCCCGGGAAAATTAAATTCGGTTAAAACGGAGCTCTGAAGATGAGCAATGAATTCGTATTGGCGGTAGAGGACCTGACGGTTTCGTTCGATGGATTCAAGGCGGTGGACGGCCTGAATCTGTACGTGGAGAAGAACGAGTTGCGCGTGATTATCGGGCCCAACGGTGCCGGGAAAACCACGGTACTGGATCTGATCTGCGGAAAGACGAAGGCGACCGGTGGTTCGATCAAATTCAACGGTATCGAGCTGACCAAATTGCCGGAATTCAAGATCGTTCAGGCGGGTGTGGGGCGAAAATTCCAGACCCCATCCATCTATGAAAACCTGTCGGTACTCGAAAATCTGGAAATCTCGTTCCCGCGCGGGCGCAGCGTATTGGGTTCATTGATGTTCAAGCGTACCCGGGACGTCACGGACCGCATCGTGGAGATTGCCGAAACCATCTTTCTGTCCGGACAACTCGATTCACAAGCGGGGCTGCTCAGCCACGGGCAGAAGCAATGGCTCGAGATCGGCATGCTGCTGATACAGGATCCTGAACTGATGATGCTGGACGAGCCGGTCGCCGGAATGAGCGTTTCCGAACGGGAAAAAACAGCCGAATTGCTCAACAAGATTTCCCACGGGCGATCGGTGATCGTGATCGAACACGACATGGAATTCGTCAAGCGCATCGCGCACAAGGTCACGGTGTTGCACCAGGGCAAGTTGCTGGCCGAAGGAAATATGGATGCGGTGCAAAACAATCCGAAAGTCATTGAAGTTTATCTTGGCCATTGAGGAACATATGTCAAATCACATTTTTAGCGTCAAGGCACTGGATTCCGGTTACGGACAGAGTCAGGTCATACATGATTTGAATCTCGATGTCGGCAAGCGGGAAATCGTTGCCGTGATGGGCCGTAACGGGATGGGCAAGACCACCCTGTTCAAGACCTTGATGGGCATCATCCCTTCCATCCGGGGCAGCATATCCATCGATGGGAGCAGCATCGAGGGCCTGGATTCCTATCAGCGCGTTCAGCAGGGTCTGGCTTACGTGCCGCAGGGGCGCATGATTTTCTCCAACATGACCGTCGTCGAGAACATCCAGACCGGCCTTCCTGCTGCTGCGGACGGTGTCGTGCCTGAAGAGTTGTACGCGCTGTTCCCGGTCCTGTTCGACATGCGCTCGCGCAAGGGCGGCAACCTGTCCGGCGGGCAGCAGCAGCAACTGGCGATCGCGCGAGCCCTGGCCACCAACCCCAAGGTGTTGTTGCTCGATGAGCCGACCGAGGGGATACAGCCCTCCATCATCAAGGACATCGCAAAGAGCCTGAAGGAGATCCGCGATATGCGCGACCTCACCATCATCGTGTCCGAACAGGTGCTCAGTTTTACATTGGAAATCGCCGACCGTTTCTTCGTGATCGACAAGGGCAAGTTCGTTTACGAGGACCTGCGCGCAAATGTCGACCAGAAAACGATCAGCAAGTATTTGTCTATTTAGGTCCCGGTTATCGATTTTATCAATCTGCAACGCTGATTAATTTTTACATTTTAAGGAGAAAGCACCATGGCTGAAACACTCATCAAAGTTGATTTGAAACAGTCCCCAACCGAGAATGAAATGATCCACAACCGCTGGCATCCCGACATCCCGATGGCATGCTGGGTCAAGCCGGGCGACGAATTCGTGCTGGAGACCTACGACTGGACCGGCGGTTACATCAAGAACAACGACAGCGCCGACGACGTGCGCGACATCGACCTCACCACGGTCCATTACCTGAGCGGCCCGGTAGGCGTAAAGGGTGCACAGCCGGGCGACCTGCTGGTGGTCGACCTGCTCGACATCGGCGCCAAGCAGGACAGCCTGTGGGGCTTCAACGGTTTCTTCAGCAAGAAGAACGGCGGCGGCTTCCTGACCGAGCATTTCCCGCAGGCACAGAAGTCAATCTGGGACATCAAGGGCATGTTTACCGAATCGCGCCACGTGCCCGGCGTGCGCTATGCCGGCCTGATCCACCCGGGACTGATCGGCTGCCTCCCCGACCACAAGATGCTCGAGACCTGGAACAAGCGCGAACAGGAGTTGATCGATACCGATCCCACCGGCGGCCTGGCCAACCCGCCCTTTGCGGGTACCGCGCACATGGGCAAGCTGACCGGCACCGCGAAGGACAAGGCGGCGGCCACAGGCGCGCGCACCGTGCCCGGCCGCGAGCACGGCGGAAATTGCGACATCAAGGACCTGTCGCGCGGCGCAAAGGTCTATTTCCCGGTCTACGTCGACGGCGCGGGGCTGTCGGTGGGTGACCTGCACTTCAGTCAGGGCGACGGCGAGATCACTTTCTGCGGCGCGATCGAGATGGCCGGCTGGGTGCACATGAAGGTCAGCCTGATCAAGGGCGGCATGGCGCTGTACGGCATCAAGAACCCGATCTTCAAGCCCAGCCCGATCACACCGACCTACAACGACTATCTGATCTTCGAGGGCGTGTCGGTCGACGAGGCGGGCAAGCAGCACTACCTGGACGTCAATGTCGCCTACCGGCAAGCCTGCCTGAACGCGATCGAGTACCTGAAGAAATTCGGCTACTCGGGTGCACAGGCCTATTCGATCCTGGGCACCGCACCGGTGCAGGGCCACATCAGCGGTGTCGTCGACGTGCCCAACGCCTGCGCGACGCTGTGGGTGCCGACACAGATATTCGACTTCGACATCAACCCGAACGCCACCGGTCCGGTCAAGCATCTTGACGGCTCGATCGTGATGCCGTTGTCGCCCGACCTCATCTGAAAGGAACCCGATGCCAACCTATGATTACAGGTGTGCGGATTGCGGGACGTTCGAGGCAGTGCGGCGCATCGCCGATCGCGATGCGCCGGCGGTTTGCCCGCAGTGCGGCATGCAGGCAACGAGGGTGATGATTTACGCCCCGTTCCTGGCCGACATGGCGGGCAATGTGCGCCATGCGATGGCGACCAACGAAAAAGCCAGTCACGAACCAAAAATGTCGTCGTCATACCGGCATCCGAAAGGTTGCGGCTGCTGCAAGACATCGGCCAAAGCAAATGCATCTGCACCGCCTGCCATAAAGTCATTTGCCAACAAGCGACCGTGGATGATCAGCCACTAAGCGAGCATATCCAAACAGTTCAAGCCAAACAGTATAAGAAAGGGTTCTCCCATGATTCACGGCGATATTTCCAGCAGCAATGACACCGTCGGTGTGGCGGTGGTCAATTACAAGATGCCCCGATTGCACACCAGGGCGGAGGTCATCGAGAATGCCCGCGCCATCGGACGCATGATCGAAGGCATGAAGGTCGGGCTGCCGGGCCTGGACCTGGTGATTTTCCCCGAGTACAGCACCCACGGCATCATGTATGACAGCGCCGAGATGTATGCAACCGCCTCGACGGTACCGGGTGACGAGACCGAGATATTTGCCGCGGCATGCCGCAAGGCCAAGGTCTGGGGCGTGTTCTCGCTGACCGGTGAGCAACACGAGGAACACCCGCACAAGGCGCCCTACAACACGCTTATCCTGATGAACGACCAGGGCGAGATCGTGCAGAAATACCGCAAGATCATGCCTTGGGTGCCCATCGAAGGCTGGTACCCCGGCAACTGCACCTATGTCTCGGAAGGCCCAAAGGGCCTGAAGGTGAGCCTGATCATCTGCGACGACGGCAATTACCCGGAGATCTGGCGCGACTGCGCGATGAAGGGTGCCGAGCTGATCGTGCGCTGCCAGGGTTACATGTACCCGGCCAAGGAACAGCAGATCCTGATCTCCAAGGCGATGGCCTTTGCCAACAACACCTATGTCGCGGTGGCCAACGCGGCCGGTTTTGACGGTGTGTACTCATACTTCGGCCACTCGGCGGTGATCGGATTCGACGGGCGCACACTGGGCGAATGCGGCGAAGAGGAAATGGGTATCCAGTATGCCGCGCTGTCCAAGAACCTGATCCGCGACTTCCGCAAGAACGGCCAATCCGAAAATCACCTGTTCAAGCTGTTGCATCGCGGCTACACCGGCATGATCAATTCCGGAGATGGCGACAAAGGTGTTGCTGATTGCCCGTTCGGGTTCTATGAAAAGTGGATCAGCGATCCCGAGGGTACGCGCGAGATGGTGGAGAAGTTTACGCGTCCCATGGTCGGCACCGAGGAATGCCCGATTCCGGGCATTCCCAACCCCGAAACCGTCCGACACCGCTGAGCGGATTCGTCGCACCGCGGGCAAGCGCCCGCCGATGCGACGAACTCTGGCTGATGGCACGATGCTTGCAAGTCAATAGCACGATGCTTGCATATAAAAATATTGAAGCCGGATGGATAGCCAGGCTGAACCTTGGGTTCGAGCGCAGGGCCGATGCCACCATATTGGTGCATCGATCCCATCTGGGTCCGCTGCGGGTCCAGAAGGCGTTGTATCCGGAGGGCCCCGGCGTTTGCCACACGCTGTTGCTGCATCCGCCGGCGGGTATCGCGGGCGGTGATGACCTGGAGATAGTCGCAGCCGTAGCGGATAGTGCACATGCGCTGTTGACCACCCCGGGCGCCGGAAAATGGTATCGCAGTGCGGGTCCCTGGGCGTCCCAGCGGCTGAACTTCGAGGTGGGCGCAGGAGGCATGCTGGAATGGCTGCCACAGGAAAGCATCGTCTTCGACGGCGCCTTGGTAAACATGCAAACGCGGGTGGCGCTGGCGGAAAAAGCCGGCTTCATCGGATGGGAAATCTTGTGCCTGGGGCGGCGCGCATCCGGCGAACACTTTGCTACCGGGGCAATGAACCTGTCAATCCGGATAGCGCGGGAAGGAAAGCCTATATGGCTGGAACGCGGAATGCTGGAAGGGGGCTCAAAGTTGCTGCAGTCATCCGCCGGATTTGCCGGATACAGCGTCAGCGCGACACTTTTGGCGGTTGGTGCAGGGCTGGACCCCGAACTGTTGGCGGCCTGCAGGAAACTGATTCCGGCGGAACAGGGCGCGCTTCATGGCTTGACGCTGCTGCCGGATGTACTGGTGGCCCGTTACCTCGGGCACTCCGCTGAAGCGGCCCGTGCCTGGATGGCTGCACTGTGGTTTCTGTTGCGCCCGGCCATCGCAGGGCGTGAGGCACTGATGCCGCGCATCTGGAGCACATGATGCTGGAATACATGATGGAGGAAAGATGGAATTGACACCCCGCGAGAAGGACAAACTTCTCATTTTTACCGCAGGTCTGCTCGCCGAACGGCGCAAGGCGCGCGGCCTGAAACTGAATTACCCCGAGGCGGTCGCGTTTATCTCGGCGGCCGTCATGGAAGGTGCACGCGACGGCAAGACTGTTGCCGAGCTGATGAGCTATGGCGGCACGTTGCTGAAACGGGACGAAGTGATGGAGGGCGTGCCGGAGATGATTCCGGATATCCAGGTCGAAGCTACTTTTCCCGACGGAACCAAACTGGTCACCGTGCACAACCCAATCGTATAGGAGTGGAGATGATACCGGGCGAATACAACATAGAACCAGGCGAGATCGAATTGAATGCCGGCCGCAGGGTGGCGCAACTGGCCGTTGCCAACACCGGAGACCGGCCGATCCAGGTGGGTTCGCACTACCATTTCTTCGAGACCAATGATGCGCTGTCATTCGAGCGCGACCTGGCGCGGGGAATGCGGCTCAACATCGCGGCAGGAACCGCGGTGCGTTTCGAGCCGGGCCAGGTGCGCACCATCGAACTGGTGGAACTGGCGGGCGATCGCAGAGTATTCGGCTTTCAGGGCCGTGTCATGGGTGATTTGTGAAAATTGTTAAATCGAAAAGGAGCGAAACAATGAAAATATTTATTGCTGTCCTGGCCATGTTGCTTCCCGCTGTTGCCTGGGCTCACCCCGGCCATGGCGGCAGCGGGTTCATCAGCGGTCTGGCCCATCCTTTCAGCGGGCTGGATCATATTCTGTGCATGCTCGCAGTCGGTGTATGGGCCGCGCGCAATGGCGGTGCTAAAGGCGGGTTCGTGGTGGCGGCATTTCTGGCCGGTATGCTGGCCGGCGGCGTGATCGGCCTGAATGGGATATTGCCTTCCTTCCTCGACTCGGCAGTTGCAGCCAGCGTGCTGGCAGCGGCGCTGCTGGTCACCCTTGCCGTACGCCTGCCCTTGCCGGCACAGGCCGGCGTGGCGGCATTTTTTGCATTGTGGCACGGCATTGCCCACGGTTCGGAACTGCCGGAGATGGCATCCCCCTGGAGCTACGCATGCGGCTTTCTGGCTGCGACAACCGTGTTGCTCGGCAGCGGCCTGATTATCGGCAAACTGTTGCGCAACAGGCAACGGGATCGCTGGCTGGGCGCCGCAATGGCGGCACTGGCCGCTACCCTGTTCTGGGCATGATGCCGTGGTAAAGATATCCCGTCAGGCTTATGTCGAGATGTTCGGCCCCACTGTGGGCGACCGCGTGCGGCTTGCCGATACCGAACTGTGGATAGAGGTGGAGAAAGATTTCACCATCTATGGCGAGGAAGTGAAGTTCGGCGGCGGCAAGGTGATCAGGGACGGCATGGGGCAGGGCCAGCTTCGTGCCTGCGACGTGGCCGATACGGTCATCACCAACGCGCTGATCGTCGACGCCGTCACCGGCATCATCAAGGCCGATCTGGGCATCAAGGAAGGCCGTATCTGGGCGATCGGCAAGGCGGGCAATCCCGATGTCCAGCCCGGTGTGACCATTCCCATCGGTGCCGGCACCGAGATCATCGCGGGGGAGGGTATGATCGTCACCGCGGGGGGAATCGACAGTCATATCCATTTCATCTGCCCGCAACAGATCGATGAAGCATTGACCTCCGGTATCACCACGATGCTGGGCGGTGGCACCGGACCGGCCACCGGCACCTATGCCACCACCTGCACACCGGGTCCCTGGCATATCCATTCCATGCTGCAGGCGGCGGAAGCCTTTCCGATGAATCTGGGATTTCTCGGCAAGGGCAATGTCTCCCTGCCGGATCCGGCAAGGGAGCAGGTCGAAGCCGGTGCGATCGGCCTCAAGCTCCACGAGGATTGGGGAACCACGCCTGCCGCAATCGACAACTGCCTGACCGTCGCGGATGAAATGGATGTGCAGGTGGCGATCCATACCGACACGCTCAATGAATCCGGTTTTGTCGAGACGACGCTGGATGCATTCAAGGGACGCACCATCCATACCTACCATACCGAAGGGGCGGGGGGCGGGCATGCGCCCGACATCATCAAGGCGGTGGGATCGAAAAACGTCCTGCCGTCCTCCACCAATCCGACCCGGCCCTACACGGTGAACACCATCGACGAGCATCTCGACATGCTGATGGTTTGCCACCACCTCGATGCCTCGATTGCCGAGGATGTGGCATTTGCCGAATCCCGCATCCGGCGCGAGACGATCGCCGCCGAGGACATCCTGCACGATCTTGGTGCGTTCTCGATGATGTCGTCCGATTCGCAGGCGATGGGACGGGTCGGCGAGGTCGTGATCCGCACCTGGCAGACCGCGCACAAGATGAAAGTGCAACGCGGCACACTGAAAGAGGACAGCGCACGCAACGACAATTTCAGGATCAAGCGCTATATCGCCAAGTACACCATCAACCCGGCCATCACGCACGGCATCAGCCATGTGGTCGGTTCGATCGAAGTCGGCAAGCTGGCCGACCTGGTGCTGTGGAAACCGGCTTTTTTTGGCGTCAAGCCCAGCCTGATCGTCAAGGGCGGGATGATTGCCTCCGCTGCCATGGGTGATCCGAATGCCTCGATCCCCACCCCTCAGCCGGTGCATTACCGCCCGATGTTCGGCAGTTTCGGTTCCGCCCTGAAAAAATCCTTCACTTTCGTTTCCGGGGCTGCACTGGAAAACGAGGCGGTGATGGGCTTGGGCCTTGCAAAAACACTGATCGCGGTAAAGAACACGCGCAAGGTGACCAAGTCTGACATGCTGCATAACAGTGCGATGCCGCACATTGATGTGGATAGCGAAACCTATGCGGTGCGCGCCGACGGGGAATTGCTGGTTTGCGAACCGGCCTCAGTCCTGCCGATGGCACAGAAATATTTCCTGTTTTAGCCATGCTGCTGATCGAAAAAAAAGCGCCGAATGGTGCGGTGGCAACAGAGAAACTGGTGCTGCCATTCGAGCATCGCTGCAAAACCCGGCTGCGCACCCGGCTTGAAAGCGGCGAGGAGGCGGGTATTTTTCTGGAGCGCGGCGCGGTGCTGCGCGGCGGGGATCTGCTGCAGGCCAATGATGGACGCATCGTCGAGGTGAAGGCAGCGCCCGAGGCGGTGATGGAAGTACGCAGCGGCGACCCCCTGGCCCTTGCGCGGGCTGCCTACCACCTTGGCAACCGTCATGTGGCGGTGCAATTGGCGCCGGGCATGTTGCGCTTCGCAAAAGATCACGTGCTGGGCGAGATGGTAAGCGGCCTGGGACTCGATGTCGCCGAAGCGCTGGCACCATTCGAACCCGAGAGCGGCGCCTATGGCGGCCACGGCGGCCATGGCCACAGCGCCGACGGCGAGGGGCGCGGTGCGCGCATCCACGACATGATGCTGAAGCAGCGTGCGCCATGAGCAGCGCATTGATCCGACTGATGCAGCTGTCCAGCCCGATCCTGCCGGTCGGCGCCTATACCTATTCGCAGGGACTGGAATGGGCGGTGGAGACCGGCGCCGTGAACAGCGAAGCTTCCGCGATGGCCTGGATAACGGATTGCCTGGTATTCGGCAGCGCCCGGTTCGAGGCGGTTTATCTGGCGCAGATGATCAGGTCGTGGCGAGAGCATGACATGCAGCGGCTGGTCGAACTGGACGCGGAGTTTATTGCCAGCCGGGAAACCGCCGAGTTGCGCGCCGAGACACTGCAAATGGGCTATTCCCTGGCCCGTCTGCTGGTGGATCTCGATGATTTTCCGACGCAGCATCTCGCCGCTTTTCCCCAACCCGGTTTTCCGCTGGCCTGGAGTTGTGCGGCCGCCGCCTGGGCGATTCCGGTCGGGGATGCACTTGCCGGATATCTGTGGGCCTGGGCGGAGAACCAGGTCATGGCGGCAGTCAAAACCGTGCCGTTCGGACAGACCGCGGGGCAGCGTCTGCTGCTGCAACTGGGGCGTCGCTTGCCTGTTATGGCAGGCGAAGCCGAACAGACGCCAATCGAGCTGGCCTGCAATTATCTGCCGGCATTTTCCATCGCCAGCAGCCGTCACGAAACTCAATACACGAGAATATTCAGATCATGACCCAACGCTCACATCCCTTGCGGGTCGGTATCGGCGGCCCGGTCGGTTCGGGCAAGACCGCATTGACCCTCGCCCTGTGTCTCGCCCTGCGCGACAAATACAACATCGCCGTCATCACCAACGATATCTATACCGAGGAGGATGCGCGGTTCCTGGTTCATAACCAGGCGCTGACGCCGGATCGCATCATCGGGGTCGAGACCGGCGGCTGCCCGCATACCGCCATCCGCGAAGATGCCAGCATCAACCTGGAGGCGGTGGATAGACTCAACAAGCGCTTCCCCGACCTGGACGTGATCTTCGTGGAAAGCGGGGGCGACAACCTGGCCGCAACCTTCAGCCCGGAGCTGTCCGACCTCACCCTCTATGTCATCGATGTCGCCGCCGGTGAAAAAATTCCGCGCAAGGGCGGCCCGGGCATCACCAAGTCGGACCTGCTGGTGATCAACAAGATCGACCTGGCACCCATGGTCGGCGCTTCGCTGGAAGTGATGGACCGGGATACGAAAAGGATGCGCGGCGAACGACCGTACATTTTCTCGAACATGAAGATCGGAACCGGGCTTCCGGAGATCATCCGCTTCATCGAACAGCAGGGCATGTTATGAAGCTGCCGCACAATTTGCCCACTTCATTGCAGAACGAGATTCGATGAAGTTGAACGGCGACAGCCACACCGGCAAAGACAATGCCGTCCAGAATGTGTTCAAGGTACGCAGGGACTACAACACGTGGATATCCAACGAGACCCTGGAAGATTATGCATTGCGCTTCACGCCGCGCAGCTACCGCAAGTGGCCGGAATGGCAGGTCGCCAACACGGCCTTCAGTTCGGCCTCTTTCCTGGTGCTGGAGGCGATTGGCGCCACGCTTCTGGTCGAGTGCGGGTTTGTCAATGCCGCACTCGCCATTCTGTTCACCGGACTGATCATCTTTCTGGCAAGCCTGCCATTGAGTCGTTACTCCGCCCTGTGCGGCCTGGACATGGACCTTCTGACGCGCGGCTCCGGCTTCGGCTATCTGGGTTCCACGATCACCTCCCTCATTTATGCCGCATTCACTTTTATTTTCTTCGCACTCGAAGCGGCCATCATGGCCTCCGCGCTGAATCTTGCCTTCAACATCCCGGTGGCATGGGGCTACCTGATCTGTGCCATCGTGGTGATCCCGCTCGTGACCCGTGGCATCACCGTAATCAGCCGTCTGCAAACCGTGACCCAGCCCATCTGGCTGGTGATGTTGTTCCTGCCATACATTTATCTGCTGGTATACCGGCCCGAGGATATGGCCGGACTGGTGGGCTTTAGTGGGCAGGACGAGAACGGGAGCGGATTCGATATTCGCCTGTTCAGTTCAGCCGTAACCGTAGCGATGGCAATCATTGCCCAGATGGGCGAACAGGC
>DATKVR010000005.1:0-14654 GCA_035529955.1 Gallionella sp. | reverse complement strand
TGATGCGTTGAAGTATACGGATGAGTCGGCGGTTGAGTTGAGTGCCGCGAAGGAGGCGGAGGTGTTGTTGTTTGATATGGGGTGATAACCAAAAACAAAGTCGCGGGGTGCGGCCCCGCACGCCGATTACTTTCTTTATGCGGCTAAAGAAAGTAATCAAAGAAATGCCGCCCCGGTTTGCCGCCGCTGCGCGGTGCCCTGCGTTGCTCGACTGGTCAGGCGGCTGCGGAACTCGCGCTACGCGCTCAGACAATCCTCGCCGACACCCCCTGACCAGCCTGCGCTATTCGGCGGCGCTCAGGGGAAGAAAAGCGGAAACCCAAAAAGCAGGTGGGCAACATGTTGCCCACCCTTTGCAGTCATTCGCGAGCGGCTGTTTACGACAGATTCTGTTGAAAAACTCATTATTAAAACCGTCGTGGTGTTCTGAAATTTCGTGGTGTGATGACGTTATCACCCTTTCGGGCGCTTCAACTGGGTTCTGATACCCAGCTTGTAGGTTGATCGGACGGATTTTGCCTCAAGCGGGCGCACCTATCCTGTCGCTTGGTGGTCCGTGTGGAAGCAACTTGGCCATACGGCGCAAATTCTGGGCGGTAGCGGCGAGTGTGAATTCGTCAGCGGCGTCACACAGTCCGCGTAGTCGCAGTCGATCCAGTTTAAGAATGGATTTGAGATGAGCGAAGAGCATCTCGACCTTCTTGCGTTCGCAGCGTGATCTTTGATACTCCGGTGTCGTGGCAATTTTCCGGGCAACATCGCGAGCCTTCACATGGAGGCTGCGGGCTATCTTGCGAACCGCTGTATTCGGGCAGCACCGGGCTTTCATCGGGCAGGTAGCGCAATCACGCTGACTTAAACGATAGATGATCGTGTCAGCCTCCCGAGCATGTAGCAAGCTCATATAGCTCGATATGCGAGGCCGAATATTTTCGATAGCTTTTTTGGCTGCGTTTTTAGACAACTTCGACCCATTTCAGCCGGTCGAATTTCTCAAGATCGGGTGCTCATCCTGCCTAATAACAGATTTCATTGGTCGTCGTTAATGACGCTAACTATGCTTTCAAATGCGCTGGCATTTAAAACCTGGCATCCCTATGTTGCAAAATGTTTCCGTTCTGCAAGGAGGGGCTGAAAGATTTTTCTCTGTTGCAGCCTCAATAAGATTATCAAGCCAATTCTGATACTGATAGCCATATTCGTCTATAAATGAAATGGAGTTTTTTGCAAGGTAATCAATAATGCGCATTTCAAAGCAAATGGCATAAAAAGATGAGTTGCCTTCATTCCTTAAAAACTCGTCTGGTAATACTCCAGCCATTCTCATCTCCGCTGTGTAGCCCAATTCCTTATAAAACGCGTCCGGGTTTTTAATCTGGTGAATTGGCTGCCCATCCTTCTCAATGCACGCAACATACCCGTTGGAAATTTTAGGGTGGCTGAATGTAAAGTGCGGTATTCGGTTCTGCATATCATGCTCTCATATCTTAATTTTTGAATTATAACATGGCATTTTTATGAGATATATTAATGCCTATGTGATGCATACATGGCAGCCACAAAGGAGTCCAGCGCCTATACATTGTGTTATTTCGTCGTCCGAAACTGGGCATGCGAGAACGGTTGAAATTGGCACATTGTTGCTGATCACAAGTGTCAGCTTTCGTGCTGGATATTTACACCCCGACCGGCAGTAAATGGCACGAAGCAGCCCATTTAGCCATGCAGTAGCCTACCTGAAAGCGGCCATTGAGCTTCGCTTTCAATCTGGGTAGGCACAACGTGCGCACACAGCAGTCAAGAAATATCAGGCAATTTTTTGCCCACGACTAAACGATTTGCGCTTTTCATCCCCTGATCAGCCGAGCAACGCAGGGTACCCCGCAGCGGCGGCAAACCGGGGGCGCCTTCTTTGGGTTATTTTTCTTGGCAAGACAAGAAAAGTGACTGATGAAACTACTAGCCGTCTGACTAACCCAGCAAACGATGCTGGCTAAGTCATTGGTTATAGTTGCCGGTCTACCACCGGCGGTTTTGTCTTTGACTGGATTCCCGCCTTCGCGGGAATGACGACTACCCTACAAAACTGCGCCCGACATGGCGGGTGGAACCCGCCTACAAAATCACGTCGCGTTCTTCACCCGGATTATCCTCACCACTTCCGGAATCCCGCGCAGGCTGCGCATGATGTTGGCAAGATGCAGGCGGTTGTTCACCTCCAGCGTGAAATGCAGTCCGGAGTATTCGCCTTCGTGGGTAAAGCTGATGTTTTCGATGTTGGCTTCCGCTTCGGCGATCGCGGCGGAAACTTTTGCCAATACGCCGCGCCGGTCGGCGACCAGCAGTTTGATGTTGACATCGAAAGGGCGGTTGATGTCCTTGTCCCATGCCACATCCAGCCATTGCTCGCCGCTGCTGCGTCCGCGGCGCAGTGTCGGGCAGTCGTGAGTATGGACCAGCAAACCTTGCCCGCTCTTGATCACGCCGATGATCGGGTCACCGGGAATCGGGCGGCAACAGGGGGCGAACTGTACCGCCATGCCCTCGGTGCCCTGTATGGTGATAACCGGGTTGGGCGCCATTTCATTGGCCGTGGATTCGCTGATGCTGGCCAGCTGCCTCGCCACCACCACGTTGAGACGCCGGCCCAGACCGATGTCGGCAAGCATATCCTGGCGCGTTTTTACACCGGTATCTTTCAGCAACTTGTTCCAGTGCGCTTCGTCCATGTCCTGCGGTTTGACGCCCAGCGATTGCAAAGCCTGGTTGAGCAGCCGCTCGCCGAGCAGTGCCGATTCGCCCGACTGCATGGTCTTGAGGAAATGCCGGATCTGGCTGCGCGCCTTGCTGGTGGCGACATAACCCAGCCAGGCGGGATTGGGCTTGGCATGGGAAGCGGTGATCACTTCCACGCGATCGCCATTCTTGAGCTCGGTGCGCAACGGAACCAGTTCATGGTTCACCTTGACGGCGATGCAGCGATTGCCGATATCGGTGTGCACGCTGTAGGCAAAGTCCACACCGGTCGCGCCGCGCGGCAGAGATAGTATCTTGCCCTTGGGCGTGAACACGTATACCTCATCGGGAAACAGGTCCACCTTGAGGTGCTCGAGAAATTCGGATGAGTCACTGCTCTGGCTCAGGCTTTCCAGCAGTTCCTGCAACCACTGGTGGGTTTTCTTGTGCAGATCGTTGATCGAATCATGACCGCTCTTGTACAGCCAATGCGAGGCGACGCCGGCCTCGGCGATCTTGTGCATCTCATGGGTGCGTATCTGGATCTCGATGGGCGTGCCAAAAGGGCCGAATAGCGTGGTGTGTATCGATTGATAGCCGTTCACTTTTGGAATGGCGATGTAATCCTTGAACTTGCCGGGTATCGGTTTGTACAAACCATGCAGCAGGCCAAGGGCCACATAGCAGGAATCAAAATCATTGACCAAGACCCGAAAACCGTAGATGTCCAGAACCTCGGCAAAAGCCAGCGACTTGCTCTGCATCTTGCGGTAGATGCTGTAGATGTCCTTTTCCCTGCCGGTGACATCCGCTTCGATATGATGCTCTGCCAGCCGTTGCCGTATTGCCTCGAGTATTTTTCCGACCACTTCGCGCCGGTTGCCGCGTGCCACCATGAGGGCCTTGGAGAGTACTGCATAGCGATTCGGATGAAGGTATTTGAAGCTCAGGTCCTGGAGTTCGTGGTGGAGATCATTCAGGCCGAGCCGGTTGGCGATCGGCGCGTAGATTTCCATGGTCTCGCGGGCGATGCGCTCGCGTTTGTCGATCGCCATGGAATCGAGCGTGCGCATGTTGTGCAGCCGGTCGGCCAGTTTGATGAGGATAACCCGCACATCGCGAGCCATCGCCAACAGCATCTTGCGAAAGTTTTCGGCCTGGGCATCCTCGCGTGTCTCGAAACGGATCCGGTCCAGTTTGCTCAGCCCGTCGACCAGTTCCGCGACCGGTTTGCCGAATTTTTCGGCGACATCTTCTGAGGTGACGTCGGTGTCCTCGACCACGTCGTGCAGCAGCGCGGCGACAATTGCCTGGGCATCGATGTGCAGCGGGGTCAGGATGCGGGCGACGGCAATCGGGTGGGAGATGTACGGATCGCCGGACTGGCGCATCTGCCCCTGATGCGCCGCACGGCTGAATTCGATCGCTACACGGACGTGTTCGACATCCTGCGGTTTAAGATAGGCGGAGAGTTCCTCTATTAATAAGTCTGAGTCGGCCATGCATTTTTTCGGCTAATCCTGGAACAGGTTGGTTATGTTCAACGAGGATCAAGCCTGCCCGCGGTTCAGGATTTCCTTGCCGACCTTGCCCTCGCTGATTTCACGCAACGCGATGACGGTGGGTTTGTCCTTGCTGTTTTCCACCAGGTGGGCGGCACCATTTGATAACTGTCGGGCGCGATAGGCGGCGACCAGCGTCAATTCGAAACGGTTGGGAATTTGGTTGAGACATTCTTCGACGGTAATACGTGCCATGATTTACTCCGGTTTTTGTAGCTGATTGATCAAGTCCTGATGTCGTGACAGTTGCCTGCTGCAACGCAGTCGGGCGGAAAGTACCACTGCAGCGAATTCCCGCAACGCGTCGTCCAGATTGTTGTTGATAATAACATAATTGAATTCAGCAACGTGCGAGACATCCTCGCGGACCGCCGCCATGCGTTTCGCGATCACCTCGTCGCTATCCTTGCCGCGCCCCTTCAGGCGCTGCTCCAGCGCCGCTTTGGATGGCGGCAGAATGAATATGCTGATGCAGTCGGGAAACAGCCGGCGTACCTGGGCTGCGCCCTGCCAGTCGATTTCCAGCAGTATATCCCGTCCTTTGGCGATTTCCTGGCTGATCCAGGTTTGCGATGTCCCGTACAGGTTTCCATAAACTTCGGCGCTTTCCAGAAACTCGCCGCGTTTGGCCATGCCGAGAAAGGTCTCGCGGCTGACAAAGTGGTAGTCCTTGCCGTTTTGTTCCCCGTTGCGCGGATCACGCGTGGTGTAGGAGACCGACAAGTCGATGTGGGGGTCGTGGCTAAGCAGGGACTGTACCAGGCTGGTCTTGCCGGCGCCCGAAGGCGCGCTGATGATGAACAGGTTTCCAGGCATTCATTACTCCGATTAATTTATTCCAGGTTTTGAATCTGCTCGCGCATCTGTTCGATGAGTATCTTCATCTCCATTGCGCAGCGCGACACGTCGGCATCGACCGATTTGGAGCCCAGCGTGTTGGCTTCGCGGTTCAGTTCCTGCATCAGGAAGTCCAGCCGCTTGCCCACCGCACCGCCGTGGCCGAGGATGCGGCGCATTTCGGCCAGGTGGCTGGCAAGCCGCGACAATTCTTCATCCACATCGATTTTGCTGGCGAATAGCGTGATCTCCTGGCGAACCCGCTCGTCCCAGATATCCGCTTGCGCATTCTGCATCGCATCCTGCAGGCGCGTGATGAGCTTCTGTTCGTAGGCAGCGATCGCGGCGGGCACATGCGGCATCACGCCGTTGCGCAACACCTCGATTTTTTCCAGCCGTTGCAGCAGAAAATCCTTGAGCTTTTCACCTTCCCTGGCGCGCGAGGCGGAAAATTCCTGCAGCACGGTCTGCATCAGGTCGAGCAATGCGGCGCGCAATTCCTCCGCAGAAGCGGCGGGTGTCTCAAGCAAGCCGTTCCAGCGCAGTACCTCGGCCACGCTCAGGCCGCGCGCATCGGGTATCCTGCTTCGCACCTCGTCGTTCCATGCGGCAAGCTGCCGGAGCATGGCGCTGTTCAGTTCTGCGCCGCATTGTGCGGATCGCGCCGCGTAATTGACGCGGCATTCGACCTTGCCGCGCTGCAATTGCGCGTTGATCGCTACACGCAGTTCCCCTTCAAAGCCGCGCAGTTCGTCCGGCATGCGCAGCTGGATATCCAGATACCGATGGTTGACCGCGCGGAGTTCGAGCGTGAGTGAGCCGCTGTCGAGTTCCGCGCCGGCGGTGGCGTAGCCGGTCATGCTGAGTATCATGGTGAAAACTTTCGAATAAAAGGCTGGGCTGAACCGGGACATTATATTACGATTACGTCCTGTGAAATCTTCCCCTTGACCATGAACTTCTCGATACACCAAGCCAGCCATATCGGCAATCGCAGATTCAACCAGGATCGCGTCGCGTACGTCTTCAGTAACGAAATTTTGCTGCTGGTGCTGGCGGACGGGATGGGCGGGCATTTGCACGGGGAGTTGGCGGCCGGCATGACCATCGATACATTTGTCGAAGCATTTGGCCGGGTCAACCAGCCGCGTATTGCCGATCCCGACAAATTCATCCTCGATGCCATGCAGCAGGCACACGACCGCATCATGAGTCTTCCGCACGACAATGATATGGGCGGGTTTCCCGGGACAACCTGTGTCGCGGCACTGATACAGGATGGCAAGATGTACTGGGGGCATGCCGGGGACTCGCGCCTTTACCTGCTGCGCGACGGCAAGGTGGCGGCCAGGACCACCGATCACTCTATCGTGCAGCATTGGGTCGAGACCGGGCAGATTACAGCCGAGGAGGCACGCGTCCATCCGCAGCGCAACCACATCACCCACTGCCTCGGCGGGATCGAGGACGTGTTCTACATGGAACACGGCAATCCCCTCGGGCTGCAATCCGGCGATGTACTGCTGCTCGGCAGCGATGGTCTGTGGGGACCGTTTACGGACAGTGAACTGGTCGATGCATTTGCCGACGGGCCGGTTGCGGTTGTGCTGGACGTCCTGATCGAAACTGCGGTGCAGCGCGAAAACGGACACTCCGATAATGCCACCGGCCTGGTGGTGCGTTGGGGTGAGCGTGAAACCAGGCACGACTCGGCGGTGCCGGTCAGTCATGTGCTGGAGATTTCATAACCGCATCACTTGCACCTTTTAAACATTACCTTCAAACGAGAATCCAAATATGCGCCCCAGTCAAAGATTGCCCAGCGAATTGCGTCAAATACGTATTACACGGCACTACACCAAACACGCCGAAGGGTCGGTGCTGATCGAGTGCGGCGATACCAGAGTGATCTGCACTGCCAGCATTGATGAAAAGGTTCCTCCGCATAAAAGAGGCAGTGGCGAGGGCTGGATCACCGCGGAATACGGCATGTTGCCGCGCTCCACCGGCGAGCGCATGGGCCGTGAGGCGGCAAAAGGCAAACAGTCCGGGCGTACCCAGGAGATACAGCGCCTGATCGGGCGCAGCCTGCGCGCGGTGGTGGATCTGCAAAAACTCGGCGAGCGCACCATCCAGATCGATTGCGACGTGATCCAGGCCGATGGTGGCACCCGCACCGCCAGCATCACCGGCGCGTTTGTCGCGCTGTATGACGCGGTAAGATTGCTGCTCGGCAAAGGGCTGATCAAGGAATCCCCGCTCAAGGACTTCATTGCCGCTGTTTCCGTCGGCATTTACCAGGGCAAGCCGGTGCTGGATCTGGATTACCTCGAGGACTCGGCATGCGACACCGACATGAACGTGGTGATGCTGGGTAACGGCCACTTCGTCGAAGTGCAGGGCACCGCGGAAGGCCACGCATTCACCCGTGCCGAGATGGATGAACTGCTGGAACTGGCGAAAAGCGGTATCGCCGAGTTGATCGGGATGCAGAAGGCGGTGCTGGAAAAGGACTGACTTATGCAATGCGCGGATGTAGGAGCGGGCCATGCCCGCGATTACATGGTCGCGGGCATGGCCCGCTCCTACACCCTACGTGAAAAATAAGGCCATGCAAAAACTCGTCATCGCTTCCAACAATCCCGGCAAGCTGCGCGAATTCCAGTTCCTGTTGCAGCCGCTCGGTATCGATGTGCTGACCCAGGCGCAACTTGGCATAGAGGAAGCGGAAGAACCGCATGTCACTTTCATCGAGAACGCGCTCGCCAAAGCACGCCATGTCAGCCGCCTGAGCGGGCTGCCGGCACTGGCGGATGATTCCGGCATCTGCGTCACCGCGCTGGGCGGTGCGCCCGGTGTGCTTTCCGCGCGCTATGCCGGATTGCATCCCAGGTCCGATGCACGCAACAACGAAAAACTGCTGCACGACATGCAGGGTGTGGATGACCGCCGCGCCCATTACTATTGCGTGCTGGTGCTGCTGCGCCATGCCGACGACCCGCAGCCGCTGATCGCGGAGGGCGAATGGCACGGCGAGATCGCCCACGAGGAACGCGGCGACGGCGGTTTCGGATACGACCCGCTGTTCTGGCTGCCGTCACTCAATAAGATGAGCGCGGAATTGTCGCGCGATGAAAAGCACAGCATCAGCCATCGCGGCAAGGCATTGCGGGAATTGCTGGAGAAGCTGAAAGCTTGAACCCGGTTACTGACACCATGAACGGGTGGCGCTGATCCGTTCAACGAATCCGACATCCATGACCACACACCCGCTACAACCCGTCGCCCTTAGATCGCAAGCGGTGAATTTCCAGGCATTGCCGCCGCTGTCGCTGTATATCCACATCCCGTGGTGCGTGCGCAAGTGCCCGTACTGCGACTTCAATTCGCATGAATCGCGCGGTGCCCTGCCGGAACAGGAATACGTTGCCGCATTGATCCGCGATCTGGAGATGGCCCTGCCGCTGGTCTGGGGGCGCAAGGTGTATACGGTGTTCTTCGGCGGCGGCACACCCAGCCTGCTGGGCGGCGAGAGCGTCGCGGAGATATTGCGCAACGTGCGCATGCTGTTGCCGCTGGATCTGGGTGCGGAGATCACGCTTGAGGCCAATCCCGGCACGGTGGAGGCGGCGCGCTTTGCGGCGTATCGCGAGGCGGGGGTGAACCGTTTGTCGATGGGTATCCAGAGTTTCAACGACACGCATCTGCAGGCGCTGGGGCGCATCCACTCCGCCGCTGAAGCGCAACGCGCGATCGAAATCGCCCGGCAGCACTTCGATAATCTCAATCTCGACCTGATGTATGCATTGCCCGGGCAAACACTGGATGAGGCATTGCAGGATGTGAGAACTGCGCTGACGTTCAAGCCGCAGCATCTGTCCTGCTATCACCTGACACTGGAGCCGAACACGCTGTTCTACCATAACCCGCCGTCATTGCCGGACGACGATGCGAGCAGCGACATGCAGCAGCGCATCGAGGAAATGCTGGCCGAAGCCGGTTACCAGCACTACGAGACGTCGGCGTTCGCGCTGCCGAAGCGCCGCGCCCGGCACAATCTCAATTACTGGAAGTTCGGCGATTACCTGGGCATCGGCGCGGGAGCGCACAGCAAGCTGAGCTTTCCCGACAGGATCATCCGCCAGGCGCGCTACAAGCAGCCGCAGGCGTATATGCAGCAAGTCGGCAAAGGCGCGCCGATACAAACTGAAAGCGAGGTTGGCCGCGACGATCTCGGGTTCGAATTCATGATGAATGCGTTGCGCCTGAACGAAGGCTTCGACAGCACGCTGTTCAGCGAGCGCACCAGTTTGTCCCTGCTCGCCATCCAGCGCGAATTGGCAGAGGCAGAAGCGCGCGGGCTGTTGATCAGGACGCTTCGACGCGGTGGGGTGCAACCCTCCGGTGCGGGAGATGCGTCGGAGCAGTTGCTTTATCAAACTGATGATTTCCCCGGTAACGTGGCGCAACTGACTGTTCATCAGCGCATCGCGCCAACGCTGATGGGGCAGCGTTTCCTGAATGATCTGCTGGAAATATTCCTGAAGCGCTAGGCAACCAGCCACCGCGTTCCTAAAAGCTGCGCCCGTCCACCTGTTTGATCTTGAGCGCCGACAGGTCGACATTTTCCAGGCAGCGCGCATTGATGCTGAACATCTCCACCCCATTGTGCGAGCCGGTTCCCATCGGCGCGCAACCGCATATCGCGCAGAAGTGGTGATGGATTGTTTTCTTGCCGAACTGGTAGGTGGAGAGGTTGCTTTCCGGTGTGGTGAAACGTACCTGGGTGCGCGGCACAAACCAGCGCAATGCGCCCAGCCTGCTGCAGATGGAGCAATTGCATTGTTTTACGGCGTACAAGTCGCCTTCGACTTCAAATGCGATATGACCACAGTGACAGCTACCCTGATAAAGCATGATGTCCCCTCCTGTGTGTTGGTTAAGGATATACCGGCCCGCTAAGAATCTTTCGCTGTTCCGGCCAGCGCGCCGTCAAACCCGCACTGGCGCCAGGCCTCGAATACCGCCACTGCTACCGTGTTGGACAAATTCAGGCTGCGGTTGTCCGGCCGCATCGGCAGGCGCACGCGCTGCCGGGAATCGAACTGGCCGAGCACATCGGCGGGCAGGCCGCGGCTCTCGGGGCCGAATAAAAAAGCATCACCGGATTGATAGCGCAACCGGTAAAAATCTTGAGAACCCTTGGTGGTAAGCGCATACACCCGTGCAGGGTCGAATGCCGACAGGCAGTCATGCAAAGTGTCGTACACGCGCAGGCTGGCAAACTCATGGTAGTCCAATCCGGCACGAACCAGCTGTTTGTCCTCCAGCGTGAAACCGAGCGGTTTGATCAAGTGCAAATGGCATCCGGTATTGGCGCAAAGCCGGATGATATTTCCGGTGTTCGGCGGAATTTCGGGTTGATAGAGAATAACGTGAAACATAAAAAATAGCCGCTAAGTCCTTGTCATCATCGTAAAAAACAGCTAACTTCCGACCCTGTAAAAGTAGCGTCGCAGCAATATCTACGTCAGGGGAGAATTATGGCGCGTCCGGAGAAAGTTCGCTTAGGCGATTTGCTGGTTCAGCAAAAACTGATTTCACAGGAGCAGCTCAAGTTTGCGCTTGAGCAGCAGAAGCGCAGCGGGCGCAAGCTCGGACGTTTGCTGGTGGACAACGCTTTTGTCACCGAAGAAAACATTTCCGAGGCGCTCGGCCGGCAGCTCAACATTCCCTACATCAATCTCAAGTACTTCAATATCAACATCGAATTGGTCCGGATGCTGCAGGAAAGCCAGGCACGGCGCTTCCGCGCGATGATACTGGAGGAGCGCAACGGCATGTTGCTGGTCGGCATGGCCGACCCGACCGACCTGACCGCCTTCGACGAAATCACGCGCATCGTACAGCGTGAAATCGACATCGCGGTGGTCACCGAAGGGCAGTTGTTGGAAAGCATCGACCGCGGATACCGGCGCACCGATGAAATCACCGGGCTGGCGCGCGAGCTGAGCGAGGACATCGGCGACAGCTACGTGGATTTTGGCGCGCTGACCGAGACCGTCGGCACCGAAGAGGCGCCGGTGGTCAGGTTGTTGCAAAGCATGTTTGACGATGCCGCGCAGATCCATGCTTCCGACATTCATATCGAGCCGCAGGAAAGCCGGGTGATGATACGCTTCCGCATCGACGGCGTGCTGCACCTGCAAACCGAAGCCGACAGCAAGATTGCACCGGCTCTGGTGCTGCGCCTGAAGCTGATGTCGGGCCTGGATATTTCCGAAAAAAGACTGCCGCAGGACGGGCGTTTCAATGTGCGGGTGCGCGATCAGGTTGCGGATGTGCGTATCGCCACCTGCCCCACGCAAAACGGCGAATCGGTGGTGATGCGCTTGTTGCGCCAGGATGACGGAATGATCGGTCTGGAAAAACTCGGCATGCCGCCGGAAATGCTCAGGCGCTTTCGCGAAATCTTGCAGCGCAGTAACGGCATGATTCTGGTGACCGGACCGACCGGCAGCGGCAAGACCACTACGCTTTATTCTGCACTGGCCGAGATCAACACCCTCAGCAAGAAAATCATCACGGTGGAAGACCCGGTGGAATACCGTTTGCCCGGCATCAATCAGGTGCAGGTGAACGACAAGATCGAGCTGACTTTTTCGCGCGTTCTGCGTTCCGCATTGCGGCAGGATCCGGATGTGATCCTGATCGGCGAAATGCGCGATGCGGAAACCGCGCAGATCGGTTTGCGCGCCGCGATGACCGGCCACCTGGTGTTTTCCACCATGCACACCCGCGATGCCGCAGGCACATTGTTCCGTTTTGTTGATATGGGTGTGCCGCGTTTCATGGTGGCTTCCTCGGTGCAGGCAGTGCTCGCGCAACGCCTGCTGCGCCGTGTGTGTGAAAGCTGCAGTGAGCCGCACATACCCACGCCCCAGGAAATTATATGGATGGAGCTGGAAGGCGTGTCGCGCGAACAATTGCATGATTTAAAGCATGGGCGGGGTTGCTCGCATTGCAACGGGACCGGTTATCGCGGCCGTATGGGTGTGTATGAAATGCTGGAAATGAACCATGAAATGGTCGAGGCGGCGGGGCATGAAAGCGCCACCCAGTTCTTGCATGTTGCGAGTGAACATCTGAAAGGCAAGACGATGCTGGATCATGCCATTAAAGAAATGAAGCAGGGGAATACCACGGTAGCCGAAGTGATGGCCATCAGTAATCGGTTAGAGGATTAACGTGGCGCTGTTTGCTTACAAGGGTCGCGACGGCCGGGGTGATCTGGTGCAGGGCACGCTGGATGGCGACGACAGCAGTTTTGTTGCCGGCCAGTTGATGAATACCGGGATTACCCCGGTGGAAATCACCCGGTTTCGCGGCCTGCTTGCCGGCGCAACCGGAAAGCAGGGCTGGTTAAAACGCCAGCTTACCGAAAAGCCGATCAGCCCGATGGACCTGATCCTGTTCAGCCGCCAGATGTACACCTTGCTCAAGGCCGGCGTACCCATCATGCGCGCGCTGGCGGGTTTGCAGGAGTCAGCGCAGAGTCCCGCTTTTGTGCTGCTGCTCCAGGACCTGCGCGAAAGCCTGGACAGCGGGCGTGAGCTCAGCACCGCGTTGCGCCGCCATCCCAAGGTGTTCTCTCCGTTCTATGTCAGCATGGTGCAGGTCGGCGAAATGACCGGCATGCTGGATGAGACATTCATCCGGTTGTTCGACTATCTCGAATTCGAGCGCGATATGCGCGAGCGCGTCCAATCCGCGATGCGCTACCCCAGTTTCGTGATTGCGGCGATGGGGATTGCCCTGGTGATCATCAACCTGTTCGTGATTCCCGCTTTTGCCAAGGTATACGCAGGATTTCATGCAGAGCTGCCGATGGTCACCAAAATGCTGATCGGCTTCTCCGGTTTCATGGTGAATTATTGGCTGCTGATGCTGGCGATATTGTTCGCGGCAATCATGGGCCTGCGCTTCTACATCAACACCCCGGACGGCCGTTTCAAGTGGGACAGGTACAAGTTCAAGCTGCCGGTGGTCGGGATCATCATTCTCAAGGCCACGCTGTCGCGCTTTGCGCGCGGCATGGCGCTGTCATTCAAGAGCGGGATGCCGATCCTGCAGGGCATGAACGTGGTCAGCCTAGTGGTGGATAATGAATTCATGCGCACTCGCATCGAACAGATGCGCGATGGCGTGGAACGCGGCGAGAGCATCCTGCGCACCGCGGTCGCCGCCGGCGTATTCAATCCGGTGGTGCTGCAGATGATTGCCGTCGGTGAGGAAAGCGGCGACATGGACGGCATGATGTTTGAGGTCGCCGATATGTACGAACGCGAAGTGAAATACGACGTGGCCAGCCTCAGCGCCAAGATCGAGCCCATCCTGATCGTAGTGCTCGGCATCATGGTATTGATCCTGGCCCTGGGCGTGTTCCTGCCGATGTGGGATCTGGGCAGGGCGGCGTTGCACCAATGAGCGAACAATATGCAGATGCAAGATACAAGGTACAAGACTCAAGATTCAATCCTTGCACCTTGAGTCTTGGATCGGATGAAACTCCTAGCCATTCGACTAGGCGAGAAAATAACGCTCGACAAGTCGCTGGTTATTGCACCTCAAAAGGATTTACCCTGCTCGAACTGGTCATCGTCATTGCGATTATTGTGACCTTGATGGGGCTGTTCATGAAACGTTTCATGTTCTACCAGGAACAGGCCGAGAAGACCGCCATGGTACAGGTGGTGGGGGCGATACAAAGCGCGCTGGTCATGCAATTTGGTGAGATACAGACTCGCGGCAAGCCATCGGACGTGGCTGCGCTGTCACAGGACAACCCGATGAACTGGCTGCAAAGAAAGCCGCGCAATTACGCCGGTGAATTTTATGATCCCACCCCTTTGGCGGTGGCGCCGGGCAGCTGGATGTTCGATCTCAAGACGCGCGACCTGATCTATGTGCTGGGCGAGAGCAACTATTTCAAGCCGGGCAAAGACGGCAGGAAATGGATACGCTTCCATGTCGTCGCGAATTACACGGCTTCACGCCTGCCCTCATTGCAACAGGCGCCTCCCGAATTGACCGGATTGCTGTTCGAGCCGGTCGAGCCCTATTCGTGGTTTTGATTTAAAAACCATGCTCACTCAATCCGTTAAATCACTGTTGTGGGAAGACCTGGCGATATTCCTGCTGTTTACCGCCATGCTCGGTATCCTGCTGGGATTGTTGCTGATTTTCAGGCCGGGAACCGTGGAGCGACTTGGCCGTAGCGCAAACCGCTGGATTTCGACCCGGCATATCAATCGCTGGCTGGATCGCAGCATCAGCATCGAACATTGGCTTTATCATCATCACCGCGCAACCGGGGTCGTCATTGTCGCCGGGGCGAGCTATATCCTGGTTTATTTCGGCATGCTGTTCGACAGGGCGTACGAGCTGCAGCGTCTGGGCGGGCGGCTTCCGGCCCGACTGCTGGCTAGCCTGCTCGATGCGCTGGTGCTGGGCTCGCTG
>DATKVR010000004.1:0-14476 GCA_035529955.1 Gallionella sp. | reverse complement strand
GATAGCCTACAAAAAAATGCCCCTGAACCTTAAGGAACAGGGGCAAAATGTCTTAACAAAAGGGGGATGTTAAGACTTCACGCTCAGGGAGGAGAAACGTGAGATAGCTTTCGCTAACAGACAATCAGATAAGCATATGCTTAAATAGTTCCCCGGTAATTTAACGCTAGGGATAGATTTACGGCAAAATCCCATGGGGACGGGCATTCGAGTTGTTTTATACGATGATATTTCACCTACCCTGGGCTGGTTCGCCGACGCCATAGGAAGTAAAGCAACGGGATTACCAGCAGGGTCAGTGCGGTGGAAGCGAATGTTCCGAAAATAAGCGACACGGCCAGACCGCCGAACACAGGATCGGTCACCATGATCGCAGAGCCCAGGATAATTGCCAGTGCCGTCAGCAGTATGGGTCTAAAACGGATCGCTCCAGCCTCGATCACTGCTTCCTTCACGCTGCAGCCTCGCGCTTCATGCTCAATAATGAAATCGATCAGGAGCAATGAATTGCGCACCACGATCCCTGCCAACGCGATTACACCGATCATCGATGTTGCGGTGAAAGCCTGATGTGTGAGCAAATGACCGGGAAAGACTCCGATCAGGGTCAGCGGTATCGCACCCATCACGATCATCGGGATCATGAATGATTTGTAATAGCCAACCAGCACCAGATAAATCAGCACCAGCGCAACGATGAACGCGCTGCCAAGGTCGCGGAACACGTCCAATGTGAGCCGCATTTCTCCACCCCAGAGTACCTGGTAATTGCTTATATCTTTTGGCTGGGCTTCGTTAAAGCCCAGATTGGCGGTCGTGAAATGTTCACCAGCCACAATTTTGTTATCCAGCATCTTGTCGAGCGCGAGCACTGCATAGACCGGGCTGGAACGCAGCAATTCACCGCTAACCGTGACGACTTGATGCTGATCACGATCATAGATTGGTTTGGCAGCCACCACACGGCTCATGGTGGCGATTGATGACAGGGGAACTTGCTGACCCATGGCATTGACTACCGTGAGCGATAATATCTGCCCTGGCGATTGGCGCTCGGAGCGGGGCAGACGCACAGTCAGGTTGATCGGCTCCCTGGCATCCTCGATATGCAGTGCGCCAAGCGAAAAGCCGCTTACATAATCATGTATCAACTTGGCTACCTGCGCCGGTGCAACACCCGCAAGCGCAGCCTTTTCCGGATCAACGCGGATCTCATAACTTTCCATCGATGCCGTTACCGAATCGTCAACATTGATGATGCCGTAGATATTGTTGAAGTCTTCCTTGACGACTGTTGCAGCTGCACGCAGCTTGTTGTAATCGGGGCCGTATAATTCCGCAAGGATTTGCGATTGTACCGGTGGTCCTGGCGGCGTCTCATACAGCTTGATCTGGGTATCCGGAAAACGTTTCCTGACCGGGATCAGTGCTTCATTCAGAGCGGATACGATCTCGTGCGAGCTTGCCGAGCGATCATGTTTGTCGATGAGATTGACACGGATCTGGGCAAGGTTAGTCCCGCGCTTCAGGATGTCACCGCGCACCAGCGCGGCAAAATCCACGGTGGCGGTAACGCCGAGGAAAGTCTGGTAATTGACGACATATTGAGTATGCGCGAGTACGTCGCCAACAGCCCGGGAAACCTCGTCTGTACGCGCCAGCGCAGTTCCTGCGGGGGTGTCAACTTCGAGCAGGAAAGTGTTGGTGTTGTCGTTAGGCAGCATTTTCAGCTCCACACCCAGTGCACTAAGCGGCCCGTTCATGCCTGAAGGGCGAATAAACTGCCATAGCGGCTGCAACATCGCGAGCGTCAGGAGTAGTGCCACGATCAGGAAAAGCCAGTTGCGCCGTTTGCTGCTGTTGAGAAAGGGTGTGATCACCCTGACATAGGCGCGGTGCAAAGGATCTTGCGGTTGCGCGTCACGTTCTTCCAGCGTGGGTGTATTCTCCAGTTCCGCCAATGCCTTGCCCTTGAGCATATGGTATGCGGCCCATGGCACCACCATATAGGCGATCAGCAACGATGCAATCATCGCCACTGGCACGTTGAACGGGATAGGTTGCATGAAAGGCCCCATCATGCCGGTAACGAAAGCCATCGGGATGAAAGCCAGAATGACGGCGATCGTGGCTACATTGGTGGGATTGCCAATCTCATTGGTGGCGAGCACAAGCGCTTCCTTGAAATTCGCGGCGCCACCATGATGCAGATGGCGATGGATGTTTTCAATGACCACAATCGCGGCATCCACCAGAAGACCCAGTGACAGGATCAATGCGAACAGCGTGATGCGGTTCATGGTCTGGCCGGCAACCAAGCCTACGGTCAGCACGACGAACAGGATCAGCGGCACGGTGAGGGTCACAATGGCTGCTTCACGCCAGCCAAGGAAAAACAGCAATACGACAACAACCGAGGCAATGGCGATTCCCAGATGTTCGACCAGTGTATTCACCGCAGCGTTCGCCTTTGCACCATCATCGCGAGTGACCGTTACGCTAATGCCTTGCGGAATGGCTTCACGTTTGAGTGTCTCAAGTTTGGCGAGTACTGCGTTGGCAACAACCACGGCGTTGGTGCCGGCCTTTTTCGCTATGGCGATGGTAACTGCCGGTGCATCGCCCTTGAAAGCAGGATGCTGTTTGGCCGGTCCGAAGGCGAAGTGTGATGAGGAATCCACTTCGGCGGGCCCATCCACGATACGTGCAACATCCTTGAGGAATACAGGGCGGCCTCTGGGGGCACCCAGCACGATGTCTCCCACTTCGCGGGCATTCTTGAGGAAACCATTGAAGCGTAGCGGGGTATCCTTGTTGTTGTCGACCAAGTCACCTGCGGGCATCGAAATGTTGGTGGCATTCAACATGCTATCAACCTGGTCAAGCGCAAGGCCTGCGGCGGCCAGCTTTTGTGCATCGATGTAGATGTTGACCGCGCGGGGACGTCCACCGACGATCTCGGTAAAGGAAACGCCCGGGATGTTGCGCAATTGCTCCAGAACATGCTGCGCCACATAACGCAAATCGTAGTCGCTGTGCTTGGTTGAAGCCAATGTCAGCGTCATGATGGGCACATCGTCCACATTGATGGGCTTGACCATGGGTTGCATTGCACCGGGGGGCATGCGATCCATGTTTTGCATCAACTGGTTGTATAACTTGACCAGACTTTTTTCCTGGTCCTGGCCGACATCAAACTGTACTGTCACGACGCCATAGTCGTTGACCGCGTAGCCAAAGGTATGTTTCACACCGGCCTGCGCGTTCATAATCGCCTCGAGCGGCTTGACGATGGTGTTCTCGACCTCCCCAGCTGTTGCACCGGGCTTGGCAACGATGATATTGGCAGCAGGCACGACGATCTGCGGGTTGTATTCACGCGGGGTCACCATCACCGCCACCAGGCCGACCAGCGTGATGGCCAGCATGATCATCACAGTGATCTTTGATGTCAGGAAGGTCTTCGCCAGTCGCCCCGCGATGTTCATGGGCTGATTGGTCCCGCTCATTGATTCTGGGCTCATGGCTGGTTGCTTCCAGTCAGATTGATCCGGTCACCCGAATCGAATTCGGCAGCGTTGCTTACCACGACTTTTTCTCCGGGATTGAGTCCCGCTTCGATTTCGATCATGCCATCCTGCTCTCTTCCGACCCTGACCATGCGATAGTGGGCGATGCCGTCAGCATCGACCACGAACACGCCGGTAATGCCTGCGCGTTCAAGCAGTGCTGCCTTGGGCACGCTGATACCCTGCCTGCTGCCTACAGTGAAGCGCACCCGGGCGAAAGTGCCGCTGCTGAATCCCTTGATGCCAGGGACATCAAGCTTCACCAGATGAGTATGTGACATCGCATCCGCGGCTGATACCAGTCGCACGATCTTGCCCGGCATTGCATTGCCCGCGATTTCAACCGTTGCGCTGCCGCCCATTTTCAGATGCGCGTAGGTTTCATCGCTGACCGAGGTTTGGATCATCAGCTTGGTGGGGTTTTCCACTACCAGTACCGGTCTGCCCGGTGCGGCAAGGTCACCTTTGCTGGCCATCTTTTGCGTCACGACACCATTGATTGGAGAGCGCACTTCCGCATAGCGCAATTGTGACTCGGCAGTACTCAAACCTGCGCGGGCTGCATTCGCCTGACTTTGCGCGATGTTGTACTGCAATTTGACTTTGTCGTATTGCACCTTCGGTATCGACTCTTCCCTGTACAGGTTGGAGAAACGCTCAAAGTCGGCTTGGGCATCGCTGAGTGCGGCTTCGGCCTGTGCGAGTCCAGCACGCGCCTGATCCACTTGTCCTTTTATATCTGTCGGATCAATGGTAAACAGCAATTGACCTGCTTTGACCATATCGCCTTCATGCACCGGGATGTCGCGGATGTAACCCATCAGCCTCGATGCAACCTGCACCTGCTGTTCCGAAATGACTGCGCCGGGGGTGGCATCCGTGACCGGAATTGCCGTCAAGTTCAGTGTAATTGCCTGGGCGTTCACCGCTTTGATCTGAACCGCCGCCGTCTGGTCGTGAGGTTGGCAACCGGCCAGCAAAAAAAACAGTGTTGTGGCTATTATCAGCATCGATTTTTCTTGCACTTTCATCATTTCTCTCCCTGATCCTGCGCGTATAACAATTGATCACTATTGAGTTTTCCCACTGCGAGACGCAATGCGGAGCGTTGTAAAGTGAGTTGATAATGCGCAGCCACTTCTTCTGCTCGCGCCTTGTCGAGTTGTGCCTGTGCAGCCAGCACTTCGACCATGGTGGTGACGCCGTTCTCATAACGCTTTGCCACCAGTCGTTGTGCCTCTTCTGCATGCGCGACCGCATCGGTCCGTGCACTGACTCTTGATTCCGCCTCAGCCGATCCGCGCCAGGCGTCTGCCACCTGTGCGCGCAAGCCCTCTTCAGCCTGTTTGAGCCTTGCCTGCAATTCCGCACGGGATGCCTTGGCGCGCCCCACGGCGCCGCGGGTCACACCCATATCGAATATATTCCAGGAGAGAACCCCTGCAATGGTGTACGAGGAGGCCATCTGATGGAATGTCGGTGCATTCCAGTCTTTTCTGACAATCGCATTGAAATGCGGATAGTAATCGGCACTCGCCACTTTGACACCGGCACCCGCCGCGTCCAGTTGGTTGCGCATTGCCAATAATCCGGGGTTGGTTGCGACGGCCTCGTCCTGCAGACTGGCTATATTCCCGCCCAATGCCGCCGGCGTAAAGTCAGGTCCGATATCGAGTTTTTCATCCAGAGGCATGCCCAGCAACAAATGCAATTGATCGATCGCGGCCGCTTCTCTGCGCCGCGCTTCTTCCAGATTGACCTTGACGTTGGCGAGATTCACTTGCGCGAACAATAAATCGCTCCTGACCACCACTCCCTCATTCAGCAAATTCTGCGTGGTCTTGACATAAGCTTCGGCAGCCGCTTCTGCCTGTTGTGCCACGTTGACGTAGGCTCGTGCGGTATGGACACCCTGATAAGCCTGTATGACATGAAAGATAACCTGCTGTCGTGCAGCCTGATTCCCTGCCTGGGCCGCTTTGACATAGGCATGCGCCTGATCGACATACCCCGATATCATCCCGCCGTTATAGAGCGGAATCTGCAACTCCAGGCGTGGGTTGTAATTGTTTACCGGATCGGGGTAATTCAGCGCTGTAGGTGCAACACTTCCAACTCCAGTATATTGGCTTATACCGAAGTCATCGAAGGTGGCATTGCGTTGCGAGAGTTTGAGGCCAAATGCATTCAGCGCATCATTGGTGCGAGTGCCGGTCACAGAAGCGATGAGTTTAGGCAAGCGCTGTCCCTGAGCTTGGCTCAATGCCGATTCGGCCTGTGCCAATTGTGACTGGCTGACCAGAATGTCAGGGTTCTGCTTGAGGGCAATATCCACACATTGTTGCAGGTCTGCACCAAATGCAAGCCCTGTCATACACCACAATAGTATCCCGCCTGCCAGCTTGGGTAATTGCGTGTTACTCAATAAATCCATCAGAACATCTCCGATCCATCGTCCAATTTTCCATGCGTCCCACTATACATGAATATATAATCAAACGCTAATATACCATCTGTCGCGTCTGGATAGCATACTCTTTCCCAATTTAAAGTTGAGTGTGAAAGCAGCTTGCAGAGCCATTTTCTGGTATCCGCGAAATATCTTCACGTTGAGGGGTAGGGTGGATAGCCTAGATAAGCCAGTATATTTATCCACTAGTCTTATGTGTGTTTGCGTACAGAACATTCCGTGAACATGGGCGAAAATCAGCTTTAGGTCGCCGATGAAACCATCCGGTAAATTTTGGAAATTGGCGGTTGGATCCTAATTATTTCAAAATTTCGTATCACTATATATCGGTGTTTATTGACCCTCATTTCTGTATTTCAGATGCTTTATTGATAAGTGCGTAACCCGAAGTAGGAATGCCCGCCAACAGCATTTGGCTATTACACCCACCAACTAAGGAAACAACATGAAAAATATACGCAGCACTTTTCGCAAACTAATACTTGTGGTTACTGCCACACTCTCGATGTGCGCGATCAGCAATTATGCGAATGCTGCAACCGCTGCAGATCTGAACAATGATGCCCTGCAGGCGCTGCAAATCTTGTATAAAAGCAATCCTGTTGCAAAAATCATTTCCGAAAAGGCAAAGGAAATTCTGGTATTCCCCAATATCGTAAAAGCCGGCCTTGTATTTGGCGGTGCCTATGGGGAAGGTGTACTTCTTAAGGATTCGAAGCCTGTCGACTACTACAATTCGGTTACCGCCTCCTTTGGCTGGCAGGCAGGTGCCCAATCATATGGCTACGTTGTTTTCCTGATGAATGACAAGGCGGTGAAATATCTGGCCAAATCGAAAGGATGGGAAGTCGGTGTGGGACCAACCGTAGTTGTGGTCAATCAAGGCATTGCCAAGAATCTTTCGTCGACGACCATGAAAGACGATGCCTATGCATTTATATTTGACCAGCAGGGACTGATGGCAAGTCTGAGTATCGAGGGTACCAAAATTTCCCGCATCAAGCGTTGAGCCGAAGCACTGGCTATTGGCATCATCGCACAGACGGCCTCTCGTTTGCCTCACTATGGTTAGGCGTTTCCGGTTGCCAAAAACGACTCTGCCGCCAGTCTGAATCGGCATGTGGAAGTCAACAACCCCGACGACAGAGTCAATGTAACTTAATGTTTTGTCGACAATATTTATTGTGGTAACAGCAGGCGGCCGTACCCATTTTTAACCAGCGCGTAGCATTCGTGCGCCCGCTGTTCCAATTTCTGGTGATCTACAGTTGACTGCCTTTTATGCTTGTTAATCTGTGAAGAGACGCCAGGCAGCGTAATTCTTCCAACCTGATAAGGAATTAAGATTATGCCCGAATGGAATTTCCTGACCTCAGTACGTCCGGTACGTCGGTGGAGCAGCATGCTGGTGGGCCTTATCCTGGCGGGTTGTGTGACCGCGACCGGCGTAACTCAGACGCAAGTCCAACGCGGTGAATACCTGGCACGCGCTGGAGATTGCCAATTCTGCCATACTGCCAAGGGCGACCCATCGGCACTCTTGGCGGGCGGCAGGCGGATCGACACACCGTTCGGTTATATGCT
The DNA here is from genome assembly GCA_035529955.1 of Gallionella sp. GTDB lineage: Bacteria > Pseudomonadota > Gammaproteobacteria > Burkholderiales > Gallionellaceae > Gallionella. Next base: position 6,853 of record DATKVR010000004.1, on the reverse strand, counting down.
GACGCCGAACATCACACCCGATCGCAACACGGGTATTGGACGGTGGTCGTCTGACGATTTCTATCGCGCATTGCACGATGGTGTTAATAAGCGCGGTGAGGATATGTACCCGACGATGCCATACATCCACTACACAAAGGTGTCGCGCGGGGATATCGACGCGATCTATGCGTATCTCAAGACTGTGAAGCCGGTGAAAAATGCAATCGATATCAACCATCTGCGTTTTCCGTACAACCAACGCCTATCCCTGGTTGCATGGCGCGAACTGTATTTTCACGAGGGCGCGTTCAAGCCGGATTTGAACAGGTCCGCGGCATGGAATCGCGGAGCCTATCTGGTCGAGGGGCTGGGCCATTGCAGCGATTGTCATTCGCCGCGCAATTCGCTCGGTGCCGTTGAGAAAAATAAGAAATTTTCTGGTGCGCTACTCAATAACTGGTATGGGCCCAATCTCAATTCCGATATGGCTACCGGGCTCGGCAGTTGGGCCGTTGAGGACATCGCGACCTATCTTAAGACTGGCGCCTATAGAGGAAAGACGACCGCGTTAGGTCCAATGGCCGAAGTCGTACAAACCAGCACAAGTCATTTAAACGATGCCGATCTCAAGGCGATGGGCGAGTACTTCAAGTCGCTTACACCCGATTCGCACCTCATATCAGCCGATCCCAAGCGGCAGCAGGGCGCTAAGCTCTACGCAGGCAATTGTGCCGAATGTCATCAAAGCAATGGTCGTGGCATCTCTGGCGCGGTCCCACCGCTTGCGGGCAATGGTGCCGTGGTCGCGCCCGATCCTTCCGATGTCATCAACGTGGTACTTCGCGGCATACCGCCGCGCGGTACCTACGTTCGCATGCCGTCATTCGCACAGCATATTACCGATACACAGATCGCTGAAATTGCGAATTACGTGCGCATGAGTTGGGGCAATGCGGCGCCGGCCAACGCGACCTCAAAGGCGGTCGCGAAGCTGCGGGTTTCAGTCAAATAGCAAATATTCGGGAATCGGTGAAACAGTTCCTTCCTTGTCCCCAATCATTAATTTTTAAAACAGCAGGGTTTGACCGAACTTGGGCGAACCAGAGGTGCCGCCGAGATCATCATGAACGCAACTGCCACATTTTTTTGCAGCCCCCCGGCCCATTGAAACATTTCCGAACAGCAGAACCGGCAAACCTTTATTTCCGGGCCCAAGTGGCATCGCCTTTCCCGGTAAGCTGCGGAGGTTGTCTAGATGACCTCCGCCTCCAAGTCTTTCGACGATCCACCACAGTCAGTCAAGTTGCGCTTACATGCAACGTGCCATGCTTCGCGCACAATAAAAAAGGGCCGCAATGCGGCCCTTTTCTTTCAGCTCTCAGTAATTCAGACGCCGAGTTTGCTCTTGGTGTAACTTTCGATCAGCTTTACGGTTGCCTCTGGAAGCGGCACATAGTCAAGCTTTGCAGCCTGTGACTGGCCGTGGTGAAGGAACCATTTTGCGAACTTGACTACTTCCTCATTGTCAGCCTTGGCAGCATCCGTGCGCAACAAGAAATAAGTGGTTGCTGTCAGCGGCCAGCTTTGGGCACCGGGTGCATCTGTCATGATCACATAAAAATCGCTGGCGTGGGCAAAGTCTGTCTTGGCCGAAGCTGCCTGGAAGTTCTTTGGTTTCGGGGAAACAATCTTGCCGTCGCTGTTGATCATGCGTGTCCAGGTCAGATGCGCTTGCATGGCATAGGCATACTCGTCATAACCGATGGCACCTTTGACTTGTTTAACATAGGATGCAACGCCTTCACTTCCTTTGCCGCCCACACCCAGTGGCCAAGAAACAGAAGTGTTGGAGCCAATATTTTTCTTCCATTCTGGGCTCACTTTGGACAGGTAGTCGGTGAAATAGAAGGTGGTTCCTGAACCGTCAGCACGATGCACAACAGTGATTGCCAAATCTGGAAGGTGAAGTTTCGGATTCAGGCTCTTGATTGCATTGTCGTTCCAGTTGGTGATCTTGCCGAGGTAGATATCAGCCAGAGTTTTGCCATCCAGAACCATTTCGCCGGATTTCACACCAGGAATATTGACGATAGGGGTGATGCCGATAATTACGGCAGGAAACTGGACCAGATTGGCTTCTTTGAGCTGATCAGGAGTCAAAGGCATATCGCTGTCGCCAAAGTTAACGGTCTTTGCTTTGATTTGCTTGATGCCACCACCGGAACCGATAGACTGGTAATTAACCGATGTGCCGGTTTTTTCTTTGTATGTGGCAGCCCATTGTGACAGTACTGGGTATATAGCCGTGCTGCCAGCACCGGTAATTTCAACCGCCATAGCGCTTGCACAAAACAGTAGTGCACATGCACCCAATCCTATGGCTTTTACTTTTTTCATGTTTAAAAACATCTCTGGTTCTCCTGAATTCAGTTAGTGAGGAGTTCGTATTCTCACTCCAGAATATTGCAGTTTCATTACAATGAACGCCAGATACTGAAATAATAAATATCAAAAATGAAAATAATCGGGGGAAAAGAACAAAGCGTGAGAATGTTCTTCGGCAGGATTGCAGTTGGGGTAGGAGGAAGTATGCTGCAAAAGCGGAATCGCTACCGTGACTTCCAAACATCTTTTCGGCATTTCATATTATCTTTGTAACGGGTAAAGATGCTGTCTATCCGTAAAACAAATTTAAATTTGTTGCATGTTATTGCTGTATTTATTTCGGATTAATTGCTGTTTTCTGAATATATTATTTCTAACACACCAATTAATAAAGAGTATTATTTTTATCAACAGAAGCTGTGGATAACTTTGTGAGTAAATAGGTAAGCAACTGTTCCAAAGTAACGTAATACAAGGATTTTCCTTATATTGCCTATTTTTTGATTTTGTAAATATCATTATAAATCAAGCAGGTAATGTAAATTGACGGTTTTGTTATTGGATATCGGGATGCAGACCCGCAATTTTGCTCAGGTTGATAACTATTTAAAATTGTCAATCACGTTTTTAGATTTTATTTTAAATTGCTCAGTGCAAATTTTTCATCGCAGCAGCATGGACTGTAACCTTGGTGTTGACCTTCACCGGGTCTATTTCTGCTAGTTGCAAAGACAATGGTTATAATTGTGCCGCTGATAAAACTTGTTAGCATCAGCGGCCAGTTTAAAGGCCCGCCTATGGCGGGATTTTTTTACTTGGCTGTACTATCCGGCAATTACCCGCAGCCAGCGTACCCAACCAAAGTTATTAACCCAGCCATTTTGCTCCGACCGATGAAGCCAAATAATCCAGCCGGAAACGATTGCCTGGCCGTGAATCGCAACATACGATGAGGCGCTCTCTTACGCTCGTCGCAGTCGGGCTGGTGCTGGGCCTGGGCGTCGCCGTTGTATACGGCGGTAGCGGGCTGTTCCAGCGCCTGGAGACCTTTCCGTTATCTCTGCTGTGCGCGGTGCTGGCGATGATCTTCGTCGGCTGGAACTTCAATGCCGGGCGTATGCGGTTAATGCTGAGCGGGATCGGGAAACCGATGGGACATGGCCGTTCTTTGGCCACGGTGATGGCTACCGAATTCGCCATCAGCGCGACGCCTGCCGGCAGCGGCGGACTGCTCACCTATGTGTACCTGCTGAAACGGCATGGCGCACCGGCCACCGCCGCCGCCGCGATGTATGCCACCGACATCCTGATTGACATGCTGGTGTTCAGCACCGTCCTGCTGGTCGCCACGCTCGCAATCTTCGTGCATCCGGCGCAACCGCATATCGGCTGGGAAATCGCGATGCTGGCGGGATTAATATTGGGTATGTTGTCACTGGCCTGGATCGCGGTGCAGCACTATCGCCCGGTGCTGTTGTGGATCGGCCGGCACATCCTGAACCGGCGTGTATCCGCGGCGAACAGGCGCAGACTGACCCGCGGCGTGCTGCGCTTTCGCCAGGCGCTGCATCTGATTCTGGGGTTTTCCCGTTTAAGGCTGTTCGGGATATTCTTGTGCTGCCTTGGTCACTGGGTGCTGCGATACAGCGTGCTATATGTGATCATTGTCGGCATGGACCGTGATGTTTACTGGGCATACACCTATCTCATCCAAATGCTGGCGTTTACCGCGGGTCACTTCACCATGCTGCCCGGAGGCAGCGGCGGGGTCGAATTGAGCTTCACCGCGCTGCTCGCACCGGTGCTGGATCACGCGACGCTGGGCGCGGTGCTGTTGATGTGGCGCTTCACCACTTACTACTTTTATTTGATCGCGGGTGCCCCGGTATTCTTCCTGTTCGTGGGTAAGGCGCTGTGGCAACTGCTGGGAAATACGGCCGCGAAAGTATAACGGGCAATCTGCCCGGCTGACATTACCAGTTGCGGCGCTCGAAACTACAATACGCTGTCGCGCAGCTTGCTGATCCAAACCGCAAACGCCACCGTGGCGGGGCGATTGATGCGCAACAACAACAGTTGATAGGTCTGCGAAATCAGTGCAAGCGGATATTCCATCTGGAACAGGTCAGAGAGCATGCGCCATTCCGCGCGTATGCCTTTCCAGTAACCGAGTTTTTCGGTTTTTCTCGATTGCGCGACGCTCAGCCAGTGTGTCACGGCGATCGAGTATTGCCGTGCGATGATCTGGCGATTCATGAATACCTCTATGCCGAACCGCGGCAGTCCGTGCATTTCCTCCAGCACCTCGCTCAGCAGATCCTTGCGGATTACCCGTTCCCCGGAAACGAAGTCCAGCCCGATCGCGCGGAATATCAGCAGGCTGTTCTTGCGCAGGCTGAGACTGACATCCGCCTTGTCCGACAGTACCGGAAAGGCGAGGGCATTGACATGTTCCGCGGCTAGACCGGTCAGGTCCGCGTCCAGCAGCATCAGCAGTTCATTCTGCGCGGCCATCACGCCGGTTGCCATCGCGATGCTTTTGCCCTGGTTTACCGGCAGCGAGATCAGCTTGACCGTGGGGAATTGCCTGACGATTTCCGCAGTCTGGTCGGTCGATCCGTCGTCAACCACGATCACCTCGTTCAACAGTGGATGGATCGAGGTCACTGCAAGCACCGCGGCGATTCTCGGCGCCTCGTTGTAAGCGCAGATGATGCAGGAAATTCTGACATTTTTTTGTTGTGCGTAATTTTGGGTCATGAGTTCGTCTATGGTTTGTGGTAATCAAGTGTGGGTGATCCGATAGATTCTTGTGTGTCAAACAATCATGAGACAACGTCCGCAACGGAAAGATTCAGTGCATGCAGCAATCGGTCGGTAAATTCTTCGGGAGAGGTCGATATCAGCTCCGGCGGCACGCCGAATTTCTGGCTCAGGCGTATATTGTCCTCGAAGCCGTAGGCCACCATGAAGGGATGCATCCCTGCGCCTATCGCACCGAGATAGTCGTTGTATTCGTCGCCGCAGGCAAAGCTGCGTGCCGGATTGATTTCGAAGGTCTTCCGTGCCAGCTTCAGGTAATCCACCTTGCTTTCCTGCAGCGGAATGCAAGCGAAGTAGTCAAACTCGGCCGTATCGATGCCATGGCGCTGAAAAAGCAGTTTAAGGGTTTTTTTCGGTTCCATCGTGATATTCCGGGTCACAAAGCCCACCCGGATATCCGGGATCTCGATCAGTTTGCGCAGCATTGACTCAATGCCCGGATACAAGCGCGCCTCGTTGCGGTAGACGTCGGTCAGCGTGGTCAACAGGCGCTTGCGGCTTTGCTTGCCAAACTGGCGGCGCAGGTTCATCGGGAACTCGCGCAGGCCGCCCAGATACTTGAACAACTTGCGGCGCTTCTGGAATCGCTCAAGGTCGCCGATGTCCATCCCGTGCCTCAAAAAGGTCAGCTGGATGGCGTGAAACGCGTCGATGGTCGTACCATCCGCGTCAAAGATCACAAGGCGTTCCATATTTTTATAACGTGCCATGCAGGTGAGCTTATGTCACTCATATTACAACCACGTTAATCATGCAGCAGAGGGATACCCGGACTGGCTGGGTGTGCTTGCGCACTATAGTGGCCCCCGATTTTCAGACAATAAATTAAGGTGGTAACCTGCTGCAATTGAGGAGCAGGTGATGAGTGAAACGAAGCGCAAGAATTTCAGTGGTGAGTTCAAGGCCAAGGTCGCACTTGAAGCGATCCGTGGCATCAAGACGGTGAACGAGATTGGCCAGGAGTTTGGGGTGCATCCGACGCAAGTGGGTTTGTGGAAGAAAGAGCTGCAAGAGCAGGCATCCAGCCTGTTTGACGCCAAGCGTGGCCCGAAACCTACCGATCCGTCTGCCAGTCCGGAGCGTCTGTATTCTGAGATCGGGCGGCTGAAAATGGAATTGGACTGGCTCAAAAAAAAGTTGGGGATCAGCCAGTAGAAGATCGCAAGCAATGGGTCAGCACCACCGAGCCACTGGCGCTGACCCGGCAATGCGAACTGGCAGGAATCAACCGCTCCACGGTCTATGCGCCGCAAGTGGCGGTGAAACCGGACGAGCAGGAGTTGATGTTTCTGGCGCTGATTGATGCCGAATACACGCGGCATCCGTTTTACGGCAGCCGCAAGATCAAGATTTACCTGCGTGGTTTAGGACACAAGATCAACCGCAAGCGGGTGCAGCGACTGATGGGCATACTGGGCCTTGCCGGCATGGCGCCGGGGCCGAATACCAGCCGTCCGCACCCGCAGCACAAGATTTATCCGTACCTGCTCAGAGGCATGAATGTGATCCGCCCCAATCAGGTATGGAGTACGGATATTACGTACATCCGCCTGCCGCGTGGGTTTGTGTATTTGGTAGCCGTGATCGACTGGTATTCGCGTAAAGTGCTGTCATGGCGGTTGTCGAACACGCTGGATAGCGGATTCTGTGTGGACTGCCTGGA
>DATKVR010000003.1:0-8053 GCA_035529955.1 Gallionella sp. | reverse complement strand
GGAGGAAACATGAAATTCATCCTGTTTGCAGTTGTTCTGATGCTCACGGCGTGCGACAAACCGACCGTGCCAAAAATTGCCGCACCGCAACGCGAAGCGCTTGAAAAGGCCAAGGGTGTGGACCAGATGGTCCAGGATGCGACCGCGGCGTCGAAGAAGCAAATTGAGGATGCGGGGAAATAGGGGTGGCGTATGCCGGCCAAATCATGACCATGCGCCGCTTGCTTGCCATTACATTGCTGGTCATGTTGCCCGCGACATTCTCCCGCGCGGAGCAACTGCCGCGTCCCGAACATGTGGTGATCGTCATCGAGGAAAATCACGGATTTTCCCAGATTATGGACAAGCGCATCCGCGCTTCGTACATCCAGGCACTGGCGAAGCGCGGCATGCTGTTCACCGATTCCCACGGTGTCACGCATCCCAGCCTGCCGAACTATCTGGCGCTGTTTTCGGGTTCCACCCAGGGCGTGACCGATGATTCCTGCCGGCACAGCTTCGCCGGTGACAATCTTGCCACGAGCTTGATGGATGCGGGATTGAGCTTTGCCACTTATTCCGAGGCTATGCCGAAAATTGGCTATTTGGGCTGCGCATCCGGTGCCTATCAGCGCAAACACAATCCCGCGGTCAACTGGCAGGGTACGCGCCTGCCGGCCGGAATCAACCGGCGCTTTGCCGATTTTCCGCGGGACTTTTCCAGGTTACCCACCGTCTCTTTTGTGATACCGGATCAGAATAATGACATGCACGATGGCAGTCCGGAGGCGGCTGACCAGTGGTTGAAGGCGCACATCGAGCCATATGTCGCGTGGGCGTTCAAGCACAACAGCCTGCTGATACTCACCTGGGATGAGGACGACTTCCGCAAGGAAAATCATATCGCCACGATACTGGTGGGGCCGATGATGAAGCAGGGGATCAGCATGCAGCGCATCGACCACTACAGCGTGCTGCGCACGCTGCTCGATTTTTACGGCTTGCCCGCGCTGGGCGCGAGCCAGGAAGCGCAGCCGATCAAAGGGGTCTGGAAAAATCCCTGACCGGATGCAGAGGGCTATTTGCCCTTCGCCGCCATCAGCCTTTCATATTTTGCCTGCAACCCCGACTTGCTTTCCTTGTACGCGGGGTTCATCGGGATGCAGTCCACCGGACATACTTCAACGCATTGCGGCGTGTCGTAGTGGCCGACGCATTCGGTGCATTTGTTCGGGTCGATGACATATACGGTATCGCCCTGCGAAATTGCATCGTTCGGGCATTCCGGCTCGCATACATCGCAGTTGATGCATTCATCGGTAATCATTAGGGCCATGCTAGTCTTCCTTGATCGAAATGGTTCTGGCGCAGATTCAATTCTGCTGTGATTTGTATTTTTGCTGCAATTTTTCCATCACGTACGGCGTTACGAACTTGCCGACATCCCCGCCGAAGCGGGCGACTTCGCGAACCATGGTGGCCGAGATAAACGTGTACTGTTCGGCAGGGGTCAGGAACAGCGTTTCGACCTCGGGATACAGATTGCGGTTCATGCCCGCCAGCTGAAACTCGTATTCAAAATCCGACACCGCCCGCAATCCGCGCAATACCACGCGCGCATCATGCAACTGCACGAAATTCATCAGCAGGCCGTTGAAGCCTTCCACGCGCACGTTGGCAAAATCAGCGAACACTTCGCGTGCGATCTCCACACGTTCGTCCAGCGAGAACAGGGTTTGCGCGCGGCTTTCCGCCACCGCCACGATGACCTCGCCGAACAATCCGGCCGCACGCCGCACCACGTCCTCGTGGCCGCGGGTGATGGGATCGAACGTACCCGGATAAACAACCTTGATCATATTAAATCCATTTTGAGGGCAAACCGCGGCGTCGCGTGCTCGCTCATTCCTGGTCTATCAGTCTGATATGCCTGCGTCATTCGCTGTGCGGCTCCTTGCGTTTTATCCCACAAAAGTGGATTTATTTAATTTGTAATAACTGGTAATAAACCTGCCCGGCTTTTCCCGATTTGATGGTTTGCCATGGTGGAGGGACAGCTATCGCGGTGCCCGACTCGACATACACCACGCCGTTTTCGTTCAGACGCATGGGCAGGATTTCCAGGAGTCCGGGCAGATAATCCTTCTGGAACGGCGGGTCCAGGAAAATCACGTCGTACCTGTTTGCATCACGCAGGACGAATTCTAGCCCATCCTGCCCCTGCACGGCCACATTCGTGCAGCCCAGCTTCTTGACGTTGTCCCGCAGTGCACGCAGGGCGGTGCGGTCGATCTCCACCATCATCACCCGTTCGGCACCCCGGGAAGCGGCTTCGAATCCCAGCGCGCCGCTTCCGGAAAACAGGTCCAGGCAGGAACGGCCATACAGCGTTTGTCCCAGCCAGTTGAACAATGTTTCGCGCACGCGATCCGGCGTGGGGCGCAATCCATCCGTATCCGGGAAACTGATCACGCGGCTGCGCAGTTCGCCGCCAATGATTCTGACTTTATTCATCCGGTTTGCTATTTCGCAATCTTTTCGTCCGGTGCCCCCACGATCACCGTTGCCATCGCCTGCGGGTTGATATGACGTTTGAAAGCATCGTGGATCTGGGCGACCGTCACCTTGTCGACATTGCGGGCGAAATCGTTCAGATACGTCAGCGGCAGATCATAGTAACCGATGACGCTCAGGTAGCCGAGTATCTTGCGGTTGCTGTCGATGCGCAGGGGAAAGCCGCCGATGATGTTCTGTTTGGCGGCGAGCAATTCCTGTTTGGTCGGGCCTTTGGCGATGAAGTTGGCCAGCGTGCCGCGCACCAGTTTGAGCGCTTCATCGGCCTGATCCTTTTTGGTTTGCAGGCCGATCTGGAAGGGCCCGGGCTGTTTCAGCGGCATGAAATAACTGTACACGCTGTACGCCAACCCCTTTTTTGTGCGCACTTCGTTCATCAGGCGCGACTCGAAACCGCCGCCGCCAAGTATGTAATTGCCGACAAAAAGCGGGAAATAATCCGGGTCGCCGCGTGCCACGCCGGGTGCGCCGATCAGGATGTGGCTCTGGCTGGCGGGATGAGGAATGCGCTGCTCGCTGGCGGCAATCTTCATCACGACTTTGGGCAATGGCGCGGGATCGGCGGATTGGGGCAATTGCGCGGTGAGTTGCCGGGCAATCGCTTCTGCTTCATTCCGCGTCGCATCGCCGACGATCGCGACCACCGCATGGTCGGCCTGGTAATGCGTGCGATAAAAATCGCGCAGATCCTGTACGGTAATTTTTTCAACCGGGTCGACTTCGCCGGTAACCGGAAGTGCGTAAGGATGGGTGCCGAATACCGCCTTCTGGAAAGCTTTTCCGGCAATGCTTTCCGGCATGGTTTCCGCTTCTTTCAGCGCGGCGATCAGCCGTACTTTTTCGCGCGCCAGAATTGCCTCCGGAAATGCCGGGTGCTGCAGCACCCGCGCCATGATGTCCAGCCCCTGGTCGCGTTGTTCAGGGTTGCTCAGGGTGCGCAGCGACACGCTGGCGCTGTCCTGGTTGATGTCGCCGCTGAATTGCGCGCCGATGTCCGCCATGCCGCGCGAAATCTGGTCCTCGCTCAAACCGCCCGCACCGGAATCGAGCAGCTGGTGGGTCAGTCCGGCCACGCCGGATTTTCCGGCCGGGTCAAAACTGCTGCCCGCTTGCAGCGTCACCGCGACATCCAGCATCGGCAGATCGTGGTCTTCCACGAACAACACCTTCGCACCATGGCCGGTTTCCCAGTGCTGGATGTTTGGTGTGGCATAAGCAATGGAAGTTAAGGAACACAGCATCACGAAAAGCAACTGACTAAAACGCTTGAGAAGCGTAGCGAGCAAGTCAGTATGCGCGAAGCCGCGGATAACCAGCGACTTGGCCGATTGCGGTCTTAGTCGAATGGCTAGTTGTTTCATCAGCGAACGACGAGACATATCGTATGGATAGGCGCACCCGCAAGGGGTAGGCCGCGCGGTTCCCGTAGCTGAAGCTACGACCGCTGCGCTCACGAGAGAGCGAGCACGCGACAAAGCATAACCAGTCACTTGGTTGCCGTTCTTTGGCGACCTAGTGAAATGGCCAGTCGTTTCATCAGACTGACTGCGCAGTAGCTTCTCAAGTGTTTTAGCGTACATTGGCGGATCCCCCTTCAGACTGGCGTTGCAGTTTTTTGCCTGAAAGCGGTTGCGGATCAAGTACCGCGACCGTCAGATTGTCATCCTGCAAAAATTCCCTGGCGACCTGCTGCACCTGTTCCGCGGTGACTGCCTGCAGTTTCTCCAGCATCACCGGAATGGCCTGGTAGCCGAGACCGATGCTTTCCAGCTGACCGATCTGCATGGCCTGATAGAACACCGAATCGCGCTTGTACACTTCAGCGGCGGTGATTTGCGCCTTGACGCGCTTCAATTCGTCCCCGCTCACCCCGTCTTTCTGCAGCAGTGCAATCTGGCCGCGCAAGGCGGCTTCGACATCCTGCACCGTCTTGCCGGTGCTCGGCGTGGCATCCAGGGTAAACAGGGTGGGGCCGCGCGAAGCATCGTTATAATCCGCATCCGCCGAGATGGCGACCTGTTGTTCACGCACCAGATGCTGGTTGAGACGCGCTGATTCGCTGCCATCCAGCACGCCTGCCAGCACATCCAGCGCATAGGGCTTCCAGTCATGTGCCGGATCCCTCAACACCGGGGTATGGTAGGCCATCACCAGGCGTGGCAATTCGGCCGGCGCTTTCACGACCACGCGTTTTATTCCCACCTGCTGCGGCTCGAAAAAGTTGTGCCGTGGCGGCAATGCGCGTCTCGGGATGGATCCGTAATAGCGCTTTGCCAGCGCGAACACTTCTGTCGGGTTTACGTCGCCGGCAATTACCAGCGTTGCGTTATTGGGCGCGTACCATTTTTTATACCAGGCACTGACATCGTTGACCGTGAGCTTTTGCAGGTCGCTCATCCATCCGATAACCGGATTGTGATAGGGGAGTTCCTGGTAACTTGTCGCCATCATGATTTCATACAATCGCGCCTGCGGGTCGTCGTCGGTACGCATGCGCCGTTCTTCCATGACCACCTTGATTTCCTTGCTGAATTTCTTTTCGGTCGGGTTGAGGTTGTGCATGCGGTCGGCTTCCAGCTTCATCGCCAGCGGCAATTTGGATTTGTACAGTTGCTGGAAATAGGCGGTGTAGTCGGTGCTGGTAAACGCGTTCTCGCGCCCCCCGGCTGCCGCGATGCGCTTGGAAAATTCGCCCGCCGGCACGGTCTTGGTGCCATTGAACATCATGTGTTCCAGCGCGTGCGATACGCCGGTGGTTCCGGTGTCCTCGTCGATGCTGCCGACCTTGTACCAGATCTGTTGAACCACGACCGGCGCGCGGTGATCTTCCTTGACGATGACTTTAAGGCCGTTTGGCAGGGTGCGTTCAAACACCCCCGCCTGCGCTGCGTTGTATGGCAGAACCAGGAGCAACAGAATATAAACAGGGACAATTCTCATAGTGCTTACAACCCTAAAACGAATAAATCGGAACCTTTCAACCCATAATCGGCATAAAATGCGTGTGCATTATGCGGCATTTAATTGCCCGCACACGACGTTCATTTACCGATAACCCTATGACTGATGCAGACACCCTTTTCGTGCGGTCCCAAGCCAAGGCTGGCCGGGCGGCGTGGTGCAACCCCGTCATTACCCGCATCAACAATATATAACAATGTTCAGTTTTCTGAAAAAAAAATCGCCGGCGCAGGACGGCGATAAGGACAGCGCAAACAACTCAGGTTCCAAATGGTTCGCCCAGCTCAAGTCCGGTTTGGCGCGCACCGGCGACCAGCTGAGCGGTCTGTTCAGCCGCGGCGGGACAATAGATGACGACCTTTATGATGAACTGGAAACCATTCTGGTCACCGCCGATGTGGGATTGAACGCGACCCATGCACTGCTCGCCGATCTGCGCCACCAGGTCAGGGAACAACGGCTGCGCGAATCGTCCGAACTCAGGGAAGCCCTCGCGCATTGCCTGCTCAGGCTGCTCAAGCCGCTGGCTCAACCGCTGCATGCCCAAACCCATAAACCTTTCGTCATCATGATGGTGGGCGTGAACGGAGCGGGCAAGACCACCTCGATCGGCAAGCTGGCGAAATACCTGCAAGGCCAGGGTTTGTCGGTGTTGCTGGCGGCGGGCGACACGTTCCGTGCTGCCGCGAGGGAACAGCTGGCGACCTGGGGCGAACGCAACAACGTGACGGTCATTGCGCAGCAGGGCGGCGATGCCGCCGCGGTGATCTACGATGCGGTGCAGGCCGCACAGGCGCGCGGCATTGACGTGGTGCTGGCCGATACCGCCGGCCGCCTGACCACCCAGGCGAATCTGATGGAAGAGATCAAGAAGGTGAAGCGCGTCATTGCCAAGGTGCTTCCCGATGCGCCGCACGAAGTGCTGCTGGTGCTGGACGCCAACACCGGACAAAACGCGCTGAGCCAGGTCAAGGCGTTCGACCAGGCGCTCGGCGTCACCGGGCTGATCCTGACCAAGCTGGACGGCACGGCCAAGGGCGGCGTGATCGCCGCGATTGCCAAGGCGCATCCGATTCCAGTACGATTCATCGGCGTGGGCGAGGGACTGGACGATCTGCGTCCCTTTGTTGCGGAAGATTTTGTTGCGGCGTTGCTGGGGTTGGACGAGTGAGCCGGACAACACCCATTCAAGCCACAGAGAACACAGAGATTGTGCGAGTTACACGTATTTTCTCTGCTCTTCTGATGGGTAAGATCGCCCTTTATCGCTACCGATTGTTTTTCTCTGTGAACTCTGTGTTCTCTGTGGCTAACTGATTTTTTGAGATGATTACTTTTAACCAAGTCAACAAGCGCTACCCGGGCGGCTATCAGGCGTTGAAGAACGTCTCGTTCGAGATCGCCGCGGGCGAGATGGTATTCCTGACCGGGCATTCCGGCGCCGGCAAGAGTACCCTGCTCAAACTCATCGCCGCGATCGAGCGGCCTAATCTGGGCAGCGTGCTGGTCAACCACCAGAATGTCGGGGTGCTGAAGAATCGCGCGCTGCCCTTTCTGCGCCGCAACCTCGGCATCATCTTTCAGGACCACAAGCTGCTGTTCGACCGCAACGTTTTCGACAACGTGATGCTGCCGCTGCAAATATGCGGCTTCGATTACCGCGAAAGCCACAAGCGGGCGCGTGCCGCACTGGACAAGGTCGGTTTGCTCAAGCGTGAAAAATCCAATCCCATCGCGCTGTCAGGCGGAGAACAGCAGCGCCTGTGCATCGCACGCGCCATCGTGAACCGCCCGTCCATCATGCTGGCCGACGAGCCGACCGGCAATCTGGATACCGAATACGCGCATGAGATCATGGCGATATTCAAATCCTTTCATCAGGTCGGCGTGACGCTGCTGATTTCCACGCATGACGAGAGCGTGCTGCAATATGCCGGCGGGCGTGCGCTTGTGCTCAAACATGGCGAACTTCAGCCATGAGGCACGCATTAGACCAGAATGTCGGCGTATTTCGCCGCATGTTCGCCTCCAGGCTGTCGGGTATCTTCAATATTCTGGTGATCGGGATCGCACTCAGCCTGCCTGCCGGCATGTATGTGCTGCTGCAGAACGCGCAGGGCCTGGTTACCCGGTTTTCCGGCACCCCCCAGATCAGCCTGTTCATGAGCATGGACGCAAAAGCGGCAGACGTTGACAAGGTGCGCAAACAGCTCGAACAGCTGCCGGCGATTGAACGGGTCGAGTTTGTCCCGCGTGCGCAGGCACTGGAGCAGCTCAAACAGAGTTCCGGACTGGCCGACGTGATCGGTAGCCTGAACCAGAACCCCCTGCCGGACGCCTTCATCGTTTATCCCAAACCGAGCCAGGCCGCGGCGCTGGACGGACTGCGCGGCGAGCTGGCCAAGTTACCCGGCGTGGAAAGCGCGCAACTCGATTCGGCCTGGGCCTACAAGCTTGAAGCACTGCTCAAGTTCGGGCGGATACTGGTGCTGATACTTGCCAGCCTGCTCAGTCTTGCGCTGGTCGCCATCACCTTCAA
>DATKVR010000002.1:0-34790 GCA_035529955.1 Gallionella sp. | reverse complement strand
CCACTGACCGACCGGTAACTTTCCCAGTTTCACTTTTCCGATACGGATACGTTTCAGTCCGCTGACCTTCAGCCCGACCAGCTCGCACATGCGCCGGATCTGGCGCTTTTTCCCCTCATGCAGCACGAAGCGCAGCTGGTCTTCGTTCTGCCAGCTCACCTTGGCCGGTTTGAGATATTCGCCGTCGAGTTTGAGTCCCCGGTTGAGCAAGGCCAGTCCGCTGTCTTCCAGGGTTCCCTGCACGCGCACCAGATATTCCTTGTCAACCGTGGAGTCTGCACCGATCAGGCGTTTGGCGATGCGCCCATCCTGGGTGAGCACCAGCAGGCCCTGCGAGTCGATATCGAGACGGCCGGCCGGGGCCAGCCCAAGCAACTGGCTGCGGTGGAAGCGCAGCGGGGATGGGTCTTCCGCCCAGCGGGTGTTCTCATCCAGCAGGGTGATGGCCGGCTTGTAATTATGTTCGGCCTGGCCCGATACATAGCCAACCGGTTTGTTGAGCAGGATCGTCACGCGTTGTTGCTGGGTGTTTTGCGCAGCGGTGCGCAGCGTCACGCGCTGGTCGGGGTAGACCTTGCTGCCCAGTTCGCTGACGATTTCGCCGTCGACCTCAACCCAACCCTTTTCAATGTAGTTGTCGGCTTCGCGGCGCGAGCACAGACCGAGCTCGGACATGCGTTTAGAAAGGCGTATTTTTTCCATGGGGATATTGCACTGACTGTTGATTAGGACGCGATTTAAGCACAAAGCAGCGTGTTGCGAGAAATAACCGCAAGGTTGAGGTCCAGTTCTACCCGCAACAGCAGGGTTAGGTATTACGAAGCGGCGGTTTGGCGAGTTTGCGTTGCAGGGTGCGGCGATGCATATTAAGCGCGCGGGCGGTTGCCGAAATGTTGCCTCCGTGCTCGCGCAGCACGCGCTGGATATGTTCCCACTCAAGATGCTCGATTTGAGCGGGTCGTGTCTTGAGCGGGACATTGCTGTCGGGAACTTGATTGAATGCCGCAACGATCTCGTCCGCGTTGGCCGGTTTGGACAGGTATTGGGTCGCCCCCAGTTTGATCGCCCCGACGGCGGTGGCAATGCTGGCATAGCCGGTCAGCACAACGATGCGCGTATTCGGATCGAGCTCGTGCAACACCTTGACCAGTACCAGACCCGGCGCACCGCCCATTTTAAGATCGATCACGGCGAACTCCGGCGGGTTGTCTTCCGCGAGTGGAGTTGCCAGTTCCACGCTGTGTGCCACCGTCACGGCAAAGCCGCGCCGTTTCAGTGCGGCGCTTAGTACCCTGCAAAAGGTGATGTCGTCATCGACCAACAGCAGCGAGGCAGATTCCGCGCCCGGCTCAGTCATGTGTCCGCCCCGGCTATCGGCAACTTGATTTCAGTCGTTGTACCGCCTTCATTGCGGTTGAACAGGCGCACCGTGCCGCCCATGCGTTCAATGGTGGCATTGGCGAGGAACAAGCCCAGACCCCGGCCTTCCTTCTTGGTGGTGAAGAACGCCGAACCGGCTTTGAGCGCGGCAACCTCGCTCAGTCCCACTCCTTGATCGTGTATCTCGAGCGTGAATACAGAACTGTCCCAGCGGGAAAATATCTCGACCGGCTGCGTGCCGGCATCGGCGGCATTGTTGAGCAGGTTCATCAGCGCGGCGCGCAGCGTGACATCCACGATGATGCGCGGAACGGGTTTCATATTGCTGCTGTTATGTTGAAATTGCGCGGTCGGGCGCAGCATTTGCCATTCGCCCAGCAATTCGGCCATCAATTCATCCACCGCTTGCAACGAGGTCGCCCCACTGTCCTGCGCATTTGCCAGGATTTTATCAAGGATATGTTTGCAGGCGCGCACTTGTTCGTCGAGGACAGCAAGGCTGTCGCGTAATTCCGGCAGACCGGCGACGGCATCGTGACGCAATTCGCCGATCACCACCGCCATGGTGGACAGCGGCGTGCCCATTTCATGGGCCGCGCTGGCCGCCTGAGTGCCGAGCGCCACGATACGTTCGTTGCGCAGGATATCTTCGCGCACGCGTGCCAGCATTTCGTCGCGGCTGCGCACCGCCTGCGCCATCTGTACCACAAAATAAGCCACCACCGCCGCGCTGATGACGAACCCCATCCACATACCCATCACGTGGATATTGAAGGCGCTTTCACCGGCCATGTGCATGTGCGGCAAAGGGATGTAGTAGGCCATCAGCAGGCTGTAACAGGCAGCGGTGAGCGCCGCCATACTCCAGGTATACCGGGAGGGTAGGGTTGCCGCAGCGATCACCAGCGGAAGCAGGTAGATCGACACGAACGGATTGGTCGAGCCGCCGCCGTAATAAAGCAGGATGGTCAGCACAATCACGTCAACGCTTAATTGCGCGAACAGTTCCGGGTTGGAAACCACCGTGCGGTTGCGCAAACGCAGCCAGCTGAGCAGATTGACGGCCGCGAACGCGGCAACGGTCAGCAGCATGGGTTGCCAGTCCAGTTCCAGCCCAAGAATTTTCCAGACCAGCAACAGCGTGGTGAGTTGCGCGGCAATCGCGATATTGCGCAGCACCAGCAGGCGCCGCAACTGGCTGTGGCCGGGGATGGAGGAGAGTATCGCGTTGCTCATGGCGCAATTGTAATCGGTGAGACAGGTAGAGGGGTGCGACATCATGTCGCATACCGGTGCGGGGATATTGGCGGGATAATCGCTTCGGACAAATCGCGGTAGGGTTTGCATGCTGAATACAGCACTCCTCCCCGGAATGCTGTGGGATTTGCCGCGATTTCCCCGCAGCCATGGTGCCGCGCATTTGGCATTTTACTCAGTAAAATCGGCGGTTATGCCGGCTGCATTATCGACTTTATTAACGGATAGAAAGAAATCATGAGCAAATTAAATCGGTTTGGTTGGTTGATTGCAGTCTTGCTGGTCGGCTTTGGCAGTTCAAGTTATGCAGCCGGCAATACGGGAGGAGTCGAGATCAGCGGGGCATGGGCGCGCGCCACCGCTCCCGGGCAGGATGCTGCCTCGGTGGATATGACCATCACCAGCAAACGGCCGGCATCTTTGCTCGGTGCATCCAGTCCGGCCAGCAAGGCAGTGCAGCTGCACAGCATGAAGGTGGAGGGCGGCATGATGAGAATGCGCCAGGTAAAGGCGATTGAATTGCCTGCCGGCAAGCAGGTCAATCTCCTTAAGAGCGGCTATCACCTGATGCTGATCGGATTGAAGGCGCCGCTCAAGAAAGGTGAAATGGTGCCGTTGACGCTGAGCATCAAGGTCGGCAGGCACCGCGTGATAAAAATCAGGAGCATGGCCGAAGTGACGTCGCTGACCGCCAGCGGGTATGCACCACGGGACGATGGGCATCAGCACATGCCAATGTAAAAGCGGCCGCCCTCCTGCAAAAACGGCGGCTCTGCGCCCTTGCTTGTTGGGGGCGTTGTTTCGTCCAGGACGCCATGGTTCATGACCTGCGGCATATGCCGCAGGGGTTGAAATCAACGGACAAATATTATATTCAACCTTTCAATCAGATATTAATTGACATTAATTAAGGACTTAAAAGCAATGAATGTCACGCATGACCCATTCTCCATCAGAAAAATATTTCGAATTTCCATAGCCACAGCGCTTGCCCTGTTGTCATGCAGCCCAATAAATAACGCCTTTGCCTGTGCCACATGCGGCTGCTCACTGTCCACGGATGCAGCCACGGGATATTCGGCCAGCACAGGCTGGCGTGTGAGTGCGGACTACTCGTTTATCAACCAGGACCAGTTGCGCACCGGCACCGGCACGATATCGCCAGCACAAGTCGCAACGATCAACGATGCCGGCGGCAACCAGGAAGTCGAGCACCAGACCATCAACCGCTACCTCACCTTGGGCCTGAGCTATTCGCCCAGTGCAGACTGGAACTACCGGCTGCTGGCTCCCTTCATAGGCCGCAGCCACACTACCTATGGCGCCGCGTCCAACCCCCTTACGCCCGACCAGCTAAGCGGCGCGAGCGTCGACAGCCTGGGTGACATCAAATTCATCATCAGTTACCAGGGCGTGCTGCCCACTCACAACCTCGGATTCCAGCTCGGTGTGAAACTGCCCACGGGCGATTATGGCGGACCCAACGCGAGCGGCACGGGCACGGTAGGGCGCAACCCCGTCTCGTTCGGCCCGGGCGGCAACGCGGGTGGTCAGCTCCTCGACACCAGCTTGCAGGCCGGCACCGGCAGCACCGACCTGATCGTCGGTACGTATTTCTACCAACCGGTGAGCCAGAATTTCGACGCCTTTGTCAACGGCCAATTCCAGGCGGCCGTGATGGAAAAACTCGACCAGGTCGGCGCGGACTACCGCCCCGGCAACCTGGCCACCGTGAGCGTTGGCCTGCGCTATGAAGCGAACCCCGGGATTGTGCCGCAATTGCAGGTAAACATCACGCGCAAGAGTGCAGAGCTGGGGGCGCTTGCCGACACGGCCGATACGGCAGGCACGGTGGCGTACCTGAGTCCCGGGATCAGTGCGAATGTGATGGCCAACACGCAGATGTACGCCTTTGTGCAACTGCCGTTATACAGCCATCTCGATGGCTACCAGCTGTTCCCGCACTACACCGCCACGGTCGGGATCAGCCATGCCTTCTGACCCGCCCCGCACGGTGGGGATGGCACTTTCGAAGCGGATTAATGTCTGATGTAATGTTTTGCTATTGCAGCATGGGACACTGAAATGACTCGCGAACCTGACTTCGGTCGCAAAGCCGTGCATCAGCCTGAGCCTACCCCGGACTTGCAGCGCCGCGCGCTGTTGCGGGGTGCAGTCGGGCTGGGAATCGCGGCGGCTGGCGGCCTGCTTGCCCTGCCGGCGCAGGCGCAAGAGCTGAAGCTGGGCCAGCCGGCGCCGCCATTGGTGCTGCACACCCTGGACGGACAGAGCATCGCCACACGCGACCTGCTCGGTCAGGTGGTGATCGCCACCTTCTGGGCTACCTGGTGCGGTCCCTGCCGCGAGGAGTTGCCGCTGCTCTCAGCCTATGCCGCGAATCATGCGCAACAAGGCCTGCGCGTGCTGGGCTTCAGTCTGGACGGGCCGGAAGATCTGCCCAAGGTGAAGGAAGTGGCGGCGAGCCTGAGTTTTCCGGTGGGACTGCTCGGCAACCCCTGGGCCGGTGACTATGGGCGTATCTGGCGCATCCCGGTAAGTTTTGTCATCGATCGCAAAGGCCGATTGGCTGATAACGGCTGGGATGATGCCAAGCCGGCGTGGACCAGGGAACGGTTGCGGCAGGTGGTGGGCCCGCTGCTGCGCAAGGATTGAGCTTGCGTTCGCGGCAAGTCAAATTACCCCCAGGCATCCTGCAGCGAAGCGATCAGCGCACGATTCGATTCACTTTGCATGGGGCCACATATTGCAACGGGTGACGGCAATTGGATGAATGAGCGGATCAACCAAATTTTCATTCAGTTCAACATCCGAATTTTCATCCGGGAAACATCCGATCAAGCCCAATATCAAGTCACACAGCAGACAACTTCAGACACGAAACGGTATAACACTGCAAATACTCCATACTCAATTTGAGTAGTTGACAGTGCGTGCAAAGCATCGGTTATGCTGCACGCGTTTTACGATAGTTCGGACGGCGGGATATTCCACATGAGTTTGTTGAAGAATGGTTATTTGCCGGCATTTTTGGCCGGTGCGGTTTGCGTGTTCGGTTTCGCCCCGTTCGGGTTCTTTCCGATTCCGGTAATCGCGCTTGCCATCCTGTTTGCGCTTTGGCAGCGCGCCAATACGCCGCGCAACGCGGCATGGCTGGGCTACGCGTTCGGCTTGGGATTGTTTGGTGCGGGGGTCAGCTGGATCTATGTCGCGCTGCATGAATACGGAGACATGCCGATGCTGCTGGCCCTGCCGGCCACCGCGCTGTTCGTCGCATTTCTTGCGCTGTTCAGCGCGCTGGCCGGCTATGCGCAGGCGCGATTCCCGGTAACGCAAAGTTTGCGCACACTGCTGGTGATGCCGGCGGCATGGGTGTCGGTCGAGTGGCTGCGCGGCATGATATTTACCGGCTTCCCGTGGCTGACCCTGGGCTATGCCCACAGCGGCAGTCCACTGGCCGGTTATGCGCCGCTGTTCGGTGTGTATGGCGTGTCGCTGGTCGCCGCGGTCAGCGCCGGATTGCTGGCGTATTGCGCCAACCTGCTGCGCGAGCCGATGACGGCATTGCGCGGTACCCGATCCTTTGCAACCTCATTGCGGGGAATATACCTTCCGCTACTGATGCTGGTTGCGCTGTGGGGAGCCGGCGCAGCACTGCACAGGGTAAGCTGGACCAAGCCCGTCGGCGAACCGTTCAGCGTGGCGCTGGTACAGGGCAACATCGCGCAGAATCTCAAGTTCAGCGAAGATGCGCTGGCGGGCACACTGGAAACATACCGCCGCCTGGTGTTGCAGAGCAACGCGCGCCTCACCCTGTTGCCCGAGACTGCATTGCCGATGCTGCGCCATGAAGTTCCGCAGGATTTGACAGAACAGCTGCGCGATCATGCTTTGAAAAATCGCGGGGATGATTTGATTGGCGTTTTTGAGCGTGACAACGGCAGTTATTACAACAGCGTATTTTCATTGGGTGCCGGCGACGAACAGCATTATCGCAAGCACCATCTGGTGCCGTTTGGAGAGTTCATCCCGTTGCGGCCTTTGCTCGGCTGGTTTATCAACGGCGTGCTCGACATTCCGATGGGCGATCTGGCACGCGGCGATGCACGGCAGGCGCCGCTCGACGTTGCCGGGCAGCGTGTCGGGGTCGACATCTGTTATGAGGATGTGTTTGGTGAGGAAATCATCCGTGCCCTGCCGCAGGCCACGCTGCTGGCCAATTTCACCGACGATGCGTGGTATGGACATTCGTATGCGGCCGCACAGCACAACCAGATGTCGCAAATGCGCGCGATGGAAACCGGCCGCATGATGCTGCGCGCCACCAATACCGGTATCACTTCCATCATAGGCGCAGACGGCAGGATATTGCAGCGATTGCCGCAGCATGTGGAAGCGGTGCTGCTCGGCAAGGCGCGGGGCTATGGGGGCACCACGCCCTATGTGCGCTGGGGCAATGCGGCAGTATGGCTGTTGATCATGCTGATGCTGGCGGGAGCATGGTTGGCGGATCAGCGGAATGCTATTTCGTCCAGGAATCCTTGAGCGTGAGGGTACGGTTGAATACCGGCTTTCCGGGGCGGTGATCATGGCGGTCCGCACAAAAATAGCCGAGCCGCTCGAACTGGTAGCGGGTTTCCGGTGCGGCATCTTTCACGCAAGATTCGACCCAGCCTTGCACCACTTTCAATGAGTCGGGATTCAGGTAAGTGCAGAAGTCGATTTCTCTGTCAGCATCCGGCTCAGGCACGGTGAACAACCGGTCATACAAGCGGATCTCGGCCGCCAGCGCATCCGCGCAGGACAGCCAGTGGATCACGCCCTTCACCTTGCGCCCGACCGGATTCTTGCCCAGCGTATCCGCATCGATCGAGCAGCGCAGTTCCACCACGTTGCCCGCGGCATCCTTGATCACTTCATCGCAACGCATCACGTAGGAATAGCGCAGCCGTACTTCGCCGCCCACGGTCAGCCGCTGCCAGCCTGGCGGCGGAGCCTCGCTGAAGTCGTCCGCCTCGATCCAGATTTCCCTGCCGAACGGCACGATCCGTGAGCCAAACTCGGGATGCTGCGGATGAAAGCCCGCTTCGCGCGATTCGGTCTGTCCCGCCACGAAATTCGTTATCACCACTTTCAACGGGTTGACCACGGCCATCACGCGCGCGGCTTTTGCTTCCAGATCGTCGCGGATGGCTGATTCCAGCACGGCCATGTCCACGGTGTTGTTGCTCTTGGAGATGCCGATCAGCCTGGCGAATTCGCGTATCCCTTCCGGGGTGTAGCCGCGCCTGCGCATCCCGATGATGGTGGGCATGCGCGGATCGTCCCAGCCCGACACGTGCCCCTCATTGACCAGTTGCAGCAGCTTGCGTTTGCTGGTGATGGTGTAATGCAGCTCCAGACGCGAGAATTCGTACTGGCGCGGATGGCAGGGAATCGTGATGTTGTCCAGTACCCAGTCGTAGAGCGGGCGATGGTCCTCGAATTCCAGGGTGCACAGCGAGTGCGTGATGCCTTCCAGCGCGTCCGAAATGCAATGGGTGTAATCGTACATCGGGTAGATGCACCACTGGTCGCCGGTACGCAGATGATGGGCGCGACGAATGCGGTAGATGACCGGGTCGCGCAGATTGATGTTGCCGCTGGACATGTCGATCCTGGCGCGCAATACCTTTGCTCCATCGGCAAATTCGCCGGCCCGCATCAGCGCAAAAAGATCGCGATTCTCCGCCACACTGCGGTCGCGGTAGGGGCTGTTTTTACCCGCCTCGGTCAGCGTGCCGCGATACTCGCGCATCTGCTCCGGTGTGAGGTCATCCACATATGCGAGACCCTTGTTGATGAGTTCCAGTGCGTATTCATACAGCGCATTAAAATAATCTGAAGCCCAGCGCACTTCGCCGTTCCACTGAAAGCCAAGCCAGCGCACGTCGTCCTGTATGGAAAGTGCGTACTCGTCGTTTTCCTTTTCCGGGTTGGTGTCGTCGAAGCGCAGATTGCATTTGCCGTGATAATCCTGGGCCAGACCGAAGTTCAGGCATATGGATTTTGCATGGCCGACATGCAGATAACCGTTCGGTTCTGGCGGGAAACGGGTGATGATGCTGCTGTGCTTGCCGCTGGCCAGATCGGCATCGATGATCGTGCGGATGAAGTTGGATGCGGCGGATAGTGGCGTACTGCTCATAGGGGGTAATCTGGGTTTGTATCAATCAACGGCCTGCGCGGAGGATTCTACCCGAAATCAGTTGCGGCTCGGGGCAGACATTAACTGTGAAAAGGTAACGTTTATTTGATAGAATCGGCACCGATTTTAACAACTCCGCACGTCCGGAGCGACTTACACAGGCCTGTGGCTTGTCATCCGGAACCGAACCACTATGAAAACTGTTGAGCATTATTTCCGCCTTGCCGCGCTGTTTACCAGCGCGCTTCTGTTGTGTGTTGGCACGGTTGCGCATGCCGATGAAATCGGGGATGCCAACCTGCTGTTCAAGCAGGGTCAACGCAGTCAGGCGCTGGACAAGGTAAACGATTATCTCGCCAGCAAGCCTAAAGATGCGCAAGCGCGATTTCTTAAAGGCCTGATACTCACCGAGCAGGGCAAGACCGCCGATGCCATCAGGATATTTACTGGCTTGACGGAAGACTATCCGGACCTGCCCGAACCCTACAACAATCTCGCCGTGCTGTATGCCAGCCAGGGCAAATACGACAAGGCCAAACAATTGCTGGAAAAGGCGCTCAGCACCCATCCCAGCTACGCGACCGCGAACGAGAATCTCGGCGATATCTATGCCAAGATGGCGAGCCAGGCATATGACCGGGCCCTGCAGCTGGACAGCAAAAACACCGCGACGCAAACCAAGCTGGCAATGATACAGAATCTGTTTGCCGACGATGCCCACAATCATGCCGGTGTTGCAACGAACGCAGAAGTGTCGAGCAAGATCGAAGGGCATGTTCCTGCCAAGGTTGTTGCAGCGCCGGCCATTGCCGCGAAAAATCAGCCCGAGCCGGTTTCCGTGGCTTCCTCCGCGGTAGCGGCAGCACCTGCCAAAGCAACTGCAACCAAGGCAGAAGTAACCAAGACGGAGATAGCCAAGACGGAGATAGCCAAGACGGAGATAGCCAAGGCGGAGATAGCCAAGGCGGAGATAGCCAAGACAGAGGTAGCCAAGACAGAGGTAGCCAAGACAGAGGTAGCAATTCCCGCGAAACAAATCGTCAAGCAAAATGACGATGCTGAAATTAGGCGAACCGTTACGGCCTGGGCGAAAGCGTGGTCGTCGCAGAATACAGGCCAATACCTGTCCTTTTATGCGAATGATTTCAAGACGCCAGGCGGTGAAACACGGGCTGCGTGGGAGGCGATTCGCAAGGAACGCATCAGTACCCCAAAGTTTATCCGTGTGAGTGTGAGCATCAAATCCGTATTATTAGCCGACCGTGCGCATGCCACGGTAAAGTTCCGCCAGTCCTATAAATCCAGCCATCTCAATGTGTTGGATAATAAAGTCTTCTTGATGGTCAAGGCCGGAGAAAAGTGGTTGATCAAGGAAGAACGCAGCAAATAATCATGCTGAGGAATCCCGCACCGATTCTTGTGTTGTTGTTCGGCTTGCTGCCGGGTACCGCGCTGGCCGAGCAGATTGTGCCGACTCCCGAAACGCAGCTGGTCAATAGTCTGCAGGCCATCAATCACGACCATCTCGACGTTGCGCTCAACGAGGTGGATAGCTTGTTGCGTGTTAATCCAAACTTCAGGCTCGCGCAACTGGTCAAAGGCGATCTATTGATGGCTCATGCCGGCGTGATCAATAATTTTGGCAGTGCGGCAAATGCACCCCAAGCGGAAATCAAAGGCCTGCGCGACGAGGCGCGGGTTCGACTGCAGCGCGTATTGTCACAATCGGACAGCAAACTCAGGCCGCGTTTCCTGTGGCAGCTGGACGCACAACAGAAATATGCACTGGTGGTCGATACCAGCCGCTCCACGCTATTCGTATACCAGAACGTGGATGGCGAACCGCGCTATGTCACCGACTTTTACGTCACGATCGGCAAGTTGGGCGCCGATAAATTGGCTTCGGGTGATCAGCGCACCCCCATCGGCGTTTATTTCATCAAGGCCGAATTGCCCAAGAAGGACCTTGCAGACATCTATGGCGATGCAGCGTACCCGATCAGTTATCCCAATGAATGGGATCGCAGAAACAAGCGTACCGGTAGCGGCATCTGGCTGCATGGCACACCCAGCAACACCTATAGCCGGCCGCCGCGCGACAGCAACGGCTGCGTTGTGCTGGCAAATGCCGATCTGGAAAAGCTGGCCCCTTATCTGCAAGTGGGGATTACGCCCGTTATTATCACCAATCAGATGGCCTGGGCCAGCGAACAGGATCAGGCGGAACGTACCAGCCTGATGCAGGAGATCGAACAATGGCGCAAGGACTGGGCCAGCCTGAATACGGATGCTTACCTCAAGCATTACGCGCATAATTTTTCAAGCAACGACATGGATTACCTGGAATGGGCGAAACAGAAACATCTGGTCAACAGCGCCAAGTCCTGGATCAAGGTGGCCATTTCGGATGTCAGCATGTTCGTTTATCCCGAACAACCGGATATGGTGGTCGTCGATTTCGAGCAGGATTACAAAAGCAACAATCTGTCCAACCGGATGAAAAAACGCCAATACTGGATCAAACGGGACAACGGTTGGAAAATAATTTACGAAGGAGCCGCATGACATGAAACATCTGTTAACTGCATTGTTTACCCTGTTGTGCTGCTGCGCAATGCAATCTTCCTATTCTTCAACCCAGCATACTCATTCGACAAAGGGCAATAAAATCATGGTCAAACTGCACACCAACAAAGGCGTCATCACCCTGCAACTGGACGCTGAAAAGGCACCGGTTACCGTCAAGAATTTTCTCGAATATGTGAACAGCGGATTTTACAACGGCACCATTTTCCACCGCGTGATCGCCAACTTCATGATCCAGGGCGGCGGCTTTGAGCCGGGCATGATACAGAAAAAAACCAATGCACCGATCCAGAACGAGGCCGCAAACGGCTTGAAGAACGACAAGTACACCATCGCGATGGCCCGTACCGGTGACCCGCAATCCGCCACCGCGCAATTCTTCATCAACGTAAAGGACAATGAATTCCTTGATTATCCCGGGCAGGATGGCTGGGGCTACTGCGTATTCGGCAAAGTGGTGGAAGGCAAGGAAGTGGTGGATGCGATACGCAACGTAAAGACCGGAAACCGTTCCGGCTTCCAGGATGTGCCGCTGGAAGACGTTATTATCACCAGCGCGGAAGTGGTGAAATAACCCAGACAACGGCGCTTCAGGCGCCGTTTTTTTATGCCCCACACCCTGTTCATCTCCGACCTGCATCTGAGTGCCGACCATCCGCGTAGCATGGTGATGTTCCAGCGCTTCATCGCGACACTCGCACCGCAAGCCGAGGCGCTTTATATCCTCGGGGATCTGTTTGAATACTGGGCGGGTGACGATGACCTGCACGACCCTTTTCACGCGCGGGTAATCGGCGCATTGCACGGGCTCGCAGCGCACGGCACAGATGTTTATCTGATGCACGGCAACCGCGACCTGCTGATGGGCGATGCGCTTGCGCAGGCCTGCCATGCCAAACTGCTGCCGGACCCCACCCTGCTCGACTTGTATGGCACGCCCACGTTAATCAGCCACGGCGACACGCTGTGCACCGACGATGTCGAATATCAGCAATTCCGCACCCAAGTGCATGACGCCACGTTCCAGAAAAGCTTTCTGGCCCAGCCGCTCGCGGAACGCAAAGCCCATATCGAAATGCTGCGCCGGCAAAGCACTTCTGCCAAACAAACCAAGGATACCGCGATCATGGATGTGAACGATGATGCGGTCGCCGCGCTGTTGCGGGAATACTGTTATCCGCGACTGATACACGGCCATACCCACCGCCCCAAGCGCCACGAGCACAGCGTGGATGGACACATTTGCGAACGCTGGGTATTAAGCGACTGGGACCAGAAGGCTGCGGCATTGCGCTGCGATGCGCAGGGATGCCGAGTGCTGGAATTCTGACGTGGCGTACCGGGACTTCTGCCTTTACTTGCCGCACAGTTTCTCGCACGGAATGCCGTCGCCTTTCGGATGCAGTGCGCTCACGCCGCAGACAGTGAGGTAATAATGCGCCTCGTCGCAGGAACGCATCTGCGCGCAATGATGTTTGCTGCCGCAGGTGTAATCGCCAGGCGCAAGCACCGGCGGCAAATCGGTTTCCGCCGCATGCAGTTTGCGCCACCGCCAGGGCGGGATCGGATCGTGCTGCGCCCACAAGCCTCGTCCGGCCTGCCGTGCTTCCTTCTCCAGGGCAATGTAGCGGCGGTCGCTGTGATAGTGGGAATACTCCCACGCCATGCCGCGCCGCACCATTTCCTCGTTGACCTTTAGACCATTCACTTCCAGCTGCGCGACGGTGCGTCCGTATTTATCCACCGCCACTGTGTGCACCCGGACTTGCCTGTGCAACACCATTTCTACCAGCGATCTGCGCGAGGCTGCGCCGAATGACTGTGCTTTTTGCGAGTTGGGCGGCTGGCCGCCCATCCCTGCATGACCCACTTCCGGCGCGTCGATCTCGGCCAGCCGAATTTTCACCAGTCCGCCTGCGCGTTGTCCGGCGGTTCTATGCAGAACCAGCACGGTGTCGCCATCCAGCACGGCAATTACCCTGGCGGAGAATTCCTGTCCGGAGCCGGGCCCGAGGGCAGCGCCGCAAGCCGACCCGTTCAAACCCATCAGCACAGCACAAAACAATGCCGTGGCTGTGCGGCTCATATCAGCGCGCTTTTGACCAATGCAATGCACATTAATGCATAACCGGCAGCAAGCAGGTCGTCGAACATCACGCCCAGGCCGCCGTGCCAGTTGCTGTCGAAATAGCGTATCGGGGGGGGTTTGACGATGTCGAAGATGCGGAACAGCACGAAGGCCAGCAACGACCAGTACCAGCCGGGAGGCGTGAAAAATAGCACCAGCATGAATGACACGATCTCGTCCCACACGATGCCGCCATAATCCGGGACACCCAATGCCTTGCCGGTGATGTCGCAGACCCATACGCCGAGCGCGAAGGCCAGCACCAGCAAGAAAATGAACCACATATCGGACAGCCTCGGCGCGAGCAGCCAAAACAGCGGGAAAGCGACCAGGGTACCGAATGTGCCCGGTGCCTTGCGCGCCAAACCGCTGCCGAAGCCGAATGACAGCATATGTGCGGGATGGCTGAACAACAGCCGCCAGCCCGGTTTAACCCAGCCAGGCCCAATCCCGGATTTATCTGAAATGTTCATAACCGCCGTTTCCAAGGTGGAGTCGATTCCCCGCTGCATCGTGCACGATGCAGTCGCTGCCCGCAACAATTTTTCCGATGCAGGTCAGCCGCAACGAAAGCCGGGTACCGATGCCGATTATCTCGGCATGGCGCACGGCCGGGGCGGTAAAGCACAACTCGTAATCATCACCGCCCGACAGGATGCATTGTGTTCCCGCGGGTGTCGTCGCATACGCCTGCATGGCCGGGGAAACCGGCAGCGATGCCATACCGATTTCCGCTCCGGCAAGCGAAGCGTCGAGTATATGCCCGAGATCGGCAAGCAGGCCGTCGGAAATATCGATTGCACTGCTGGCGATGCCGCGCAATGCCAAGCCCAGCGCGACGCGCGGCTGCGGTTGGTGCAAAGCCTGCGCGCAGGAGGTGAACGTGGATTCGGACAGCAGGATGCGCTTGTGCAGATGGGCAAGTGCCAGCGCGGCATCGCCCAGTGATCCGGATACCCAAATCTCGTCATCGGGCTGCGCGCCGTTGCGCCGCAATGCATGCTGTGCTGGCACCTCGCCGATTATCGTCACGCACAGGTTGAGCGGGCCGCGCGTGGTATCGCCCCCGACCAGTTCGACACCCTGTTGTTGCGCCAACGCGAAGAAGCCCGCGCTGAACTGCTCCAGCCACGGTTCATCCGCGTCGGGCAACGCGATCGCCAGCGTCGCCCAGCGCGGTGTTGCGCCCATCGCGGCCATGTCGGACAGGTTCACCGCCAGCGTTTTATGGCCCAGCAGAAACGGATCGGCATCGGGAAAGAAGTGCGTGCCGCTGACCAGCATATCGCTCGATACCGCCAACACATGGCCCTCGCTTGGCCTCAACAGTGCGGCATCATCGCCTATACCAAGCAGTGCATTCGGTGTGGCGCGGGCGAAATAGCGGCGAATCAGGTCAAATTCTGTCATGCGGAAATTTCCGCTTCAGGGTGCGCGGCCTGAAAATTCCTGCGCGCGGAGTTGCGGCGCGAGCTTGTCGAGCACACCGTTGACGAACTTGTGGCCGTCGGTGCCGCCGAAGGTTTTGGCGAGCTCGACGGCCTCGTTGATGATGACCTTATACGGAACTTCGGGATGCTGCGACATTTCATAGCTGCCCAGCAGGAGCACCGCAAATTCCACCGGGCTGAGCTCGGCCATTGGCCGGTCCAGGTGCGGCGCGAGCAGGACCTCGAGATCGGTGTGCTGCCCCAGTGCGCCGCGCAATAAATCGGAGAACAGTTCCTTGTCGTAGCGGCCGAGATTCTTTTCCGCGTGGATCTGCTTCTCGATTTGCGCCTCGTCACCCGCGGTGATACGCCATTGATAAATGCCCTGCAGCGCAAGTTCGCGGGCGCGATGGCGCGGGCTTCTGTTTGGGGATTTCTTGATTTCCACGGATACCCCTGTGTCGTGTCCCATCTCCCTGTTGTTCATCCCAATTCCCGCAGCAGATTGGCCATTTCGATCGCCACCAGTGCGGCTTCGCCGCCCTTGACTTCCATACGGGCGATCGCCTGCTCGTCAGTATCGGTGGTGAGGATCGCATTTGCGACCGGGACCCCGCAGGCCAGCTGTACTTCGTTGACGCAACGTGCCGACTCGTTGGACACCACCTCAAAATGAAAGGTGTCACCGCGTATCACCGCGCCCAGCGCGATCAATGCGTCAAACTTCTCGCTTTCAGCCATGTGCAGCAGTACCAGCGCAATTTCCAGCGCGCCCGGCACGGTCGCCAGCGTGATGTCATCTTCGCGCACACCCTGTTGGAGCAATTGGGCGCGACATGCACCCAGCAGGCCTTCACAAACTACGGTGTTGAAGCGGCTCTGCACGATGCCGATGCGCAAACCCGCGCCAGCCAGGTTTTTTTCCAGTTCTTTCATGAATAGTTTTCCTTTGTCAGGGCGTTTAAATAGGACGGTGTTCGGCGTAACCCACCACTTCCAGCCCGAATCCCGTCATGCTCGGCATCTTGTGCGGTGTGGCCAGCAAACGCATCTTGCCCACATTGAGGTCGCGCAAAATCTGCGCGCCGATCCCGTAGCTGCGCGGATCCCACTGGGCAGTTTGCTGGCTTGCCCCGTCCAATGTGGCGCGAATGCGCAAATCCAGGGCTGTTTCACCGCGATGCAGCAACACCAGCACCCCGGCCGGCGATTCACCGATTTTCTGCATCGCATGATTCACGCTGATCGAATGGGCATGATCGGTTTGTTCCAGGAAATCCATCACCGAAAGCGGTTCGTGCACGCGTACCAGGGTCTCGCCATCATGGCGAATATCGCCCTTCACCAGCGCCAGATGGGTGCGCTGCGTGGTCTTGTCCACGTAGGTCACCAATTCGAATTCGCCGTAGGCAGTTTGCACCTTGCGGCGCGCCACACGCTCGACCAGCTTTTCGTGCTGGCTGCGGTGTTCGATCAGGTCGGCAATCGTACCGATCTTGAGTCCGTGTTGTTTGGCGTACGTGATCAGGTCCGGCAGACGCGCCATTTCCCCATCGTCCTTGAGTATCTCGCAGATCACCGATGCCGGCGTTAGTCCGGCCAGCTGTGCCAGATCGCATCCCGCTTCGGTATGGCCGGCGCGCACCAGCACACCGCCATTCTGGGCACGCAGCGGGAAAATATGACCGGGTTGAACGATGTCGGAAGGTTTGGCATTCCCGGCCGAGGCGGCCAGCACGGTGCGGGCGCGATCGGCCGCCGAGATGCCGGTGGTCACCCCGCTGGCGGCCTCGATCGATACCGTGAAGTTGGTCGCCAGGGGCAAGCCGTTCTCGCGCACCATCAGCGGCAGATTGAGCTGTTTGCAGTGATCTTCAGTCAGGGTCAGGCAAATCAGCCCGCGGCCATGCTTGGCCATGAAGTTGATTTTTTCCGGCGTGGCGAATTCGGCGGCAAACACCAGGTCGCCTTCGTTTTCCCGGTCCTCCTCGTCCACCAGCACGACCATCCGCCCGGCGCGGATTTCGGCGATGATGTCCTGTATTGATGCGATATCGGTCATGCTTGTCCTAAAAAATTGTCGGGCTTGCGCAGAATGTTCATTGTGCGCCGCCACAAGGTTGATGATTCTACCATCTCGGCATGAGCAGCCACGTGTCTTAACTTGCAGGGAAGCAGGCGAAAGAGCACAGCGAACATCCGCACCGGTCACCTGGTCCGCCAGGGTGGCGCGCGAAAGTTCGGTGCTCCAGTTGGAAAATACCGGAGTATTCTCGAATAGGCCAGACAAGAATTGCCTGTACGGTACCGCGACGAAACATGAAGACCGGTGCGCCCGCCCTGCGGTCTCAATGTGCTCGCGGCGCGGGCCTAATCATGTTGCACCGACAGCATGCGTTCCACATAACGCGCGATCAGGTCGACTTCGAGGTTGACCCGGCAGCCCGCCGTCAGATTTTTCAGGTTGGTCATCGCCAGCGTGTGCGGGATCAGGTTGAGGCTGAACTCGCATGACCCTGATAGATCATCCGCCACCCAGTTGACGGTCAGACTGACACCGTTGATGGTGACCGAGCCTTTGACCGCGATGTATTTTGCCAATGTCCGCGGCGCGCGTATATCCAGCTTCCAGCTTTCGCCCAGATCGGAAAATCCGGTGACTTCCCCGACCCCGTCGACATGACCGCTAACCAGGTGCCCGCCCAGCCTGTCGGCCAGGCGCAATGCCTTTTCCAGGTTCACCGGCGCGCCGATCGCTTCCAGACCCTCGGTGCAATTCAGGGTTTCGCGCGAAACATCGACCGTAAATCGGTCGGCGGTATGTTCGATCACGGTCAGGCATACGCCGTTCACCGCGATGCTGTCACCGGTCTGCACGTCGCCCAGATCGAGCGCACGGGTCGCGATTTCCAGCCGCAAACCGCCGTCGCGGTCGCCGGCTTTGGCAATGTGCCCTACATCCGCAATGATTCCACTAAACATGCTCCACCTTTGCCGTAATGCGCAAATCGTTCCCGACCTGCCGCACATCCTGCCATTTCAAACCAATGCGCTGATCCAGCGCGGTCAGTTCGCCCAACTGTGCCATGCCGCGCGCGCCGTTGCCCAGCAATTGCGGGGCGACATACAACAGCAACTGATCCACCATGCCGGCGCGCAACATCGCCCCGTTCAGGGTGCTGCCCGCTTCCAGCAACACTTCGTTGCAGCCGCGCTGCGCCAGATCGCGCAACATTGCCGGCAGATCGACTTGCCCATTCTCATTGGCCAGTACAGTCACTGTTGCACCGGTTTTTTCCAGCGCCGCAATTTTTTCCGGGTTGCGCAGCGCGGCATAAATCAGCACCTTGCCTTCCTGCAGCATGCGCGCGGTTGACGGCATGCGCAGCCTGCTGTCCAGCACCACGCGCAACGGCTGCCTTTCAGTCGCGATATCGCGCACATTCAAACGCGCATCGTCCGCCAGCACGGTGCCGATACCGGTCAGCACCGCACAGGATCGCGCGCGCCAGTGCTGTACATCCCGCCTTGCCGCATCGCCGGTGATCCACTTGCTGGTCCCGTTTGCCAGCGCGGTACGGCCGTCCAGGCTGATTGCGATCTTGCTGCGCAACCAGGGCGTCCCGCGCGTCATGCGCGTGAAAAATCCCTTGTTCAGTTCGATTGCATCGGCCTCCATCAAACCGCAGTCTACGTCGATGCCGGCGGCGCGCAATCTGGCGATGCCGGTACCCGCAACCAACGGATTCGGATCCTGTGCCGCCACCACCACCCGTGCGACACCGGCTGCAATCAATGCATCGGCACAGGGCGGTGTCCTGCCATGATGGCTGCACGGCTCTAGGGTCACATAGGCGGTCGCATTGCGCGCCTGTTCTCCCGCCTCGCGCAGCGCAAGCACTTCGGCATGCGGTTCGCCGGTACGCCGATGCCAGCCGCTGCCGACGCACTGTCCATCCACGACCAGCACGCAGCCTACCCGCGGATTCGGGCTGGTGCCGTACAACCCCAGTTCGGCCAGCCGCAGTGCCTCCGCCATCCAGCGGCTGTCTTGCGCGGCGAGCATGTCAGGTTTTCTTTTTGACGGGTTTGCCGGGGACCTTGCGCGCCGGCGATTTGCGTACCGCTTCGACCGCCTCGGTGAAATCCCCGACATCCTGGAAACTCTTGTACACCGACGCGAAGCGGATATAGGCAACCTTGTCGAGCTTGAGCAATTCCTTCATCACCATTTCGCCGACCTGGCGCGAGCCGATTTCACGCTCGCCCAATGCGTGCAGCTTCTGGGTGACATTGTCGATTGCTGCTTCGACCAGTTCGGCGGAGACGGGGCGCTTGTGCAAAGCGCGCTTGAAACTGGTGCGCAATTTTTCCTCGTCAAATTCGCTGCGCATGCCGTTCTGCTTGACTACCTGGGGCATACGCAACTCGATCATCTCGTAGGTGGTGAAGCGCTTGTCGCAGGTCAGGCAGCGGCGGCGGCGGCGGATGCTGTCGCCATCCTCGCTTTCGCGGGTATCAACCACCTGGGTTTTGTCGCCTTTGCAGAAAGGACATTTCATATCGGGCAGTCGCAAGTCGCAAGTTGAAAGTCATAAGTCACTGGCCGCCGCGCTGCAGCGACATAAGCGATTGATGACCTGTGCCGTTCGACCAACATTTTATGCATCATAAACCGGAAACTGCGTGGTCAGCTTCTTCACCTCGCCAATCACGCGGTTGATCACCGCATCGTCGTTGGGCGCATCCAGCACGTCGGCGATCAGGTGGGCCAGTTTTTCGGCTTCCAGTTCCCGGAAACCGCGCGTGGTCATGGCCGGGCTGCCGATGCGGATGCCGCTGGTCACGAACGGTTTTTGCGGGTCGTTGGGGATCGCGTTCTTGTTCACGGTGATATGCGCCCGTCCGAGCGCCGCTTCGGCTTCCTTGCCGGTGATCTGCTTGGCCTGCAGATCGACCAGGAACACATGGCTGTCGGTGCGCCCGGATACGATACGCAGTCCGCGCTCCTGCAGAACCTTGCCCATCACCCGCGCATTTTCCACCACCTGGGTCTGGTAGGCCTTGAATTCCTTGCCGGCGGCCTCCTTGAAAGCCACCGCCTTGGCCGCGATCACATGCATCAGCGGGCCGCCCTGCAAGGCGGGGAAGATTGCCGAGTTCAGCGCCTTCTCGTGCTCGGCCTTGGCAAGGATCAGCCCGCCGCGCGGGCCGCGCAGGGTCTTGTGGGTGGTGGTCGTGACGAAATCCGCGATGCCGACCGGATTCGGGTAAATTCCCGCCGCGATCAATCCCGCATAGTGCGCCATGTCGACGAACAGGTAGGCGCCCACGCTGTCGGCGATCGCGCGGAAGCGCTTCCAGTCGATCACCAGCGAGTACGCAGACGCACCTGCGACGATCATCCTGGGCTTGTGTTCCAGTGCCAGTGTCTGCACCTGGTCGTAGTCTATCCCTTCGCTGGCATTCAGGCCGTACTGGACCGCATGGTACAGCTTGCCGCTGATGTTCACCGATGCGCCGTGGGTCAGGTGGCCGCCATGCGCGAGCGACATGCCGAGGATGGTGTCGCCCGGTTTGAGCACCGATACATATACCGCCTGATTGGCCTGCGAACCCGAATGCGGTTGCACGTTGGCGTATTCCGCGCCGAACAACGCCTTGGCGCGGTCGATCGCCAGCTGTTCCACCACGTCCACGTATTCGCAACCGCCGTAGTAGCGCTTGCCCGGATAGCCTTCCGCATACTTGTTGGTCAATTTGCTGCCCTGGGCTTCCATGACCGCCGGGCTGGTGTAGTTTTCCGACGCGATCAGCTCGATGTGATCTTCCTGGCGGCGGTTTTCATTTTGTATGGCCGACCAAAGCTCGGGGTCGGTAACGGCGAGGGTGTTTTTGCTGGAGAACATGGCGCGATTCCTGGATTGTGAATACTTGAAAGGCGCAAATTCTACCATGTTGCGCGTACAAACACGTCCAGACAGGCTGGCAGACCGCTTTACGATCGGTTCGGGTCGGGATTCAGGCTTCCGGCAAATTTACCTGTCAGGAGCATATTTCCGGGTTATGGATTGCGCCGGCGGGAATCGATTAAAATTGTGCCGCCAAGCACGTGGGGCTACAATACCCGCATGCCTGATTTCAATTTGACCCACCACTTCCTGATTGCCATGCCTGCCATGCAGGAAGGCGTTTTTGCCGGTACCTTGACCTACATCTGCGAACACAACGAGAACGGGGCGTTGGGAATTGTGATCAATCGTCCGATCAGTCTCACGATGGGCGAGATGTTCGATCAGGTCAATATAGACCTGAAGCAGGCAAATTTGGCCAGGATGCCGGTGTACTTTGGCGGACCGGTGCAAACCGAACGGGGGTTTGTGTTGCATGACACGCCGGGGAATTGGGAGTCAACCCTGTGCATCAACGACAAGCTGGCACTGACCACATCCAGGGATATTCTCGAAGCGATGGGCAAAGGGCAGGGGCCGCGGAATGTAATCGTTACGCTGGGCTATGCAGGCTGGGATCAGGGGCAGCTGGAACACGAGATAACCGAGAATATCTGGCTGACCGTGCCTGCTTCCGAACACATCATGTTCGATTTACCCCCCGAAGAACGCCTTTCGGCAGCGATGGCCCTGCTCGGGGTCGATTACTCCTCGCTTGTGGAAGATGCGGGACATGCCTGAAGAGGCAGTGATCCCCGCTTCAGTTTTCGTCCCGCAGGGTACCCTTCTGGCCTTCGATTTCGGCACCCGGCGCATCGGCATCGCCGTCGGCAATACCCTGTTGCGCCGCGCCAACCCGCTCGCCACGATCGATAGCGAAAAGACCGATGTGCGCTTTGCGGCCATCGCGGCGCTGCTGAAAGAATGGCAGCCCGGCGCGCTGGTGGTGGGGTTGCCGAGCAATGACGACGGGACGCCGCACCAGCTGACCGCGCTGTGCCGCCGCTTTGCCAACCGCCTCAAGGGGCGGTTTAATTTGCCCACGATTTTGCTTGATGAGCGATATACTTCGCTTGCGGCGAGCGCGCAGTTGAACGAGGAAGGCATCCACGGCATGAAGCAGAAATCCCTGATCGACCAATATGCGGCGCAGCAGATATTGCAGGCCTATTTTGATGAACCCGCAGCAGGAATACCCGCATGAACAACCCGCAACTCAACAAGAACGGCGAACTCCAGCACCTGCTGTCCACCGAGGGTTTGCCCGTGGATATCCTGCGTGCGATCCTCGACAGGGCCACGACCTTTGTCGATGTCAGCGACGGGTTCGAGATCAGGAATGAGCCGTTGCTGAAAGGCAAGTCGGTGTTCAATGTGTTTTTCGAGAACAGCACCCGCACCCGCACCACCTTTGAGATTGCAGCCAAACGCCTGTCGGCGGACGTGGTCAACCTGAATATCGGCTCGTCCTCCACCAGCAAGGGCGAAACCCTGCTGGATACCGTGGATAACCTGTGCGCGATGCATGCGGACATGTTCGTGGTGCGCCACTCGCAAAGCGGTGCATCGCATATCATCGCGCGCCATGTCGCGCCGGAGATCCATGTGATCAACGCCGGCGACGGGCGGCACGCCCATCCCACCCAGGCGCTGCTGGACATGTTCACGATCCGCCACTACAAGAAGGAGTTCCATAATCTCCGTGTCGCCATCGTCGGCGACGTGCTGCATTCGCGTGTGGCAAGATCACAGATCCATGCGCTGACCACGCTGGGGGTGCCAGAAGTGCGCGTGGTTGCGCCCAAGACGCTGCTGCCGACGATGGTCGAGAATCTCGGCGTGCGGGTTTTTCACGACATGAGCGAGGGGCTGAAGGATGTTGATGTGGTGCTGATGCTGCGCCTGCAGAACGAGCGCATGCAGGGTGCCGCGCTGCCTTCCTCGCAGGAATATTTCAAATACTACGGGCTGACCGAGGAGAAACTGGCGCACGCCAGGCACGACGCGATCGTGATGCACCCCGGCCCGATGAACCGCGGCATCGAGATCGAATCAAGCGTGGCAGACGGCAAGCATTCCGTGATCCTGCCCCAGGTGACCTTCGGTATCGCGGTGCGGATGGCGGTGATGTGTATGCTGGCGGGGGCAAAAGTATGAACATTCACATCAGGAACGGCCGTCTGATCGACCCGAAGAACAACATCGATGCGCGGCAGGATGTATACATCGTCGACCGGCGTATCGCCGCGATCGGCGCACCCCCGCCGGGCTTCGTTGCCGGCCAGGTGATCGACGCCGGCGGGTTGATCGTGATGCCCGGGCTGATGGATCTCGCGGCGCGCCTGCGCGAACCCGGTTACGAATACAGGGCGACCCTGGAATCAGAGATGACCGCGGCCGTGGCGGGCGGTATCACCAGCCTTGCCTGTCCCCCGGATACCGATCCTCCGCTCGATGAACCGGGTCTGGTGGAAATGCTGAAACGCCGCGCTCGCTCGCTGAACCAGGCGCGGGTGTTTCCGGTCGGTGCGCTGACTTACGGCTTGAAGGGTTTGGAACTGACCGAAATGAACGAGCTGACCGAAGCCGGATGCAAGGCATTCAGCCAGGCGGACGCGCCGTTGACCGATACCCGGGTGCTGCTGCGCGCGATGCAATACGCGTCCACATTCGGCTACCGCGTGTGGCTGCGCCCGCAGGACAGTTTCCTTGCCAAGGACGGCGTTGCACATGATGGTGAAGTGGCAACCCGGTTGGGCTTGCCGTCCATTCCGGTGATCGCGGAAACCATCGCGCTGGCGACCGCCCTGCAGCTCGCGCGCGAGACCGGTGCAATCCTGCATATCTGCCGCATATCCAGCGCTGCCGCAGTGGACATGATACGTTCAGCCAAACGGGAAGGACTGAAGGTAAGCTGCGATATATCCATGAATCATGTGCATCTGACCGAAATGGATATCGGATACTTTGATGCAAACTGCCGCCTTGCACCGCCTCTGCGCAGCCTGGGCGACAAGGCCGCGCTGCGTGCCGGATTGCTCGACGGCACGATAGATGCAATCTGCTCGAACCATTCGCCGGTGGACGATGATGCCAAACAGCTGCCCTTTGCCGAAGCCGAAGCGGGGGCGACAGGACTCGAACTGCTGCTGCCGCTGGTGCTGAAATGGGCTGAGCAGGAGCGTGTTCCGCTGCTTGACGCGCTGGCGCATGTCACGATCAATCCCGCTCTTTTGCTCGGGCAAAAAATGGGGCATCTTTCCGTCGGCGCCCATGCCGACATCTGCGTGTTCGATGCGAACGCTTCCTGGAAGGTCGCGCCGGCCGCGCTGAGAAGCCAGGGCAAGAATACGCCGTTCAACGGCTACGAGATGCAGGGGCGGGTGCGTTACACGCTGCTCGACGGACAAGTCGTGTTTCAACAATAATATTCGCGCTTCGGAACGCGCGAATTTGCTATTTTTCAGGAAGACATGAATCCATTACTTGATTTTACCGGTCTGCCGCGATTTGCGGAGATCAAACCCGAACACGTCGCACCCGCGATAGAACAGCTGCTGGCGGAAAACCGCGCACTGGCCGCGCATTTGCTCGAGGAAAAGGCGCAGCCGACCTGGCAGAACTTCGTGGTGCCGATGGAAGATGCCAACGAGCGCTTGTCGCGCGCGTGGGGGCCGGTCGGGCATCTGAACGCGGTGATGAACAGTCCCGAACTGCGCGAGGTTTATAACGCCACGCTGCCGAAAATCACCCAGTATTACGCCGAGCTCGGCCAGAATCTGGCACTGTTCAACAAGTTCAAGGCCCTGCACAGCAGCCCTGAATTCGCCGGATTGAGCGCGGCGCGCAAAAAGATTATCGAGAACGAATTGCGCGATTTCCGTCTCGGCGGTGCGGAGTTGCCGGATGCGCAGAAGGCGCGCTACCTGGAAATACAGGAGCGATTGTCCGAGCTGTCATCGCGTTTTTCCGACAACCTGCTCGATTCCACCAACGATTACACGCTGGTTGTCGAGAGCAGGGGCGAGCTTGCCGGCCTGCCCGATGACGTGCTGCAGGCCGCTGAAGAGGCGGCGCGGACAGCCGGCAAGCCGGGGTGGATGTTCACCCTGAAGGCGCCGTCCTACATGCCGGTGATGCAGTATGCCGACAACCGCGCTGTGCGCGAAAAAATGTACCGTGCCTACGGCACGCGCGCCAGCGAGTTTGGCAAACCCGAATGGGACAACACCAAGTTGATGGATGAGATCGTCAAGCTGCGCGGCGAGGAAGCGCGGCTGCTCGGCTTTGCCAACTACGGCGAATTGTCGCTGGCAAGCAAGATGGCGAACTCCCCGCAACAGGTGGCGGAGTTCATGCGCGAACTGGCGCAGCGTGCGCGGCCGTTTGCGGAGAAGGATCTGGCCGAACTGCGCGAATTCGCGCGCACCGAACTGGGTATAGCCGATCTGCAATCCTGGGATGTGGGCTATGCGAGCGAAAAACTGCGCGAGCGTCGCTATGCAT
The DNA here is from genome assembly GCA_035529955.1 of Gallionella sp. Classification (GTDB taxonomy): domain Bacteria; phylum Pseudomonadota; class Gammaproteobacteria; order Burkholderiales; family Gallionellaceae; genus Gallionella. The sequence continues at coordinate 9,347 of DATKVR010000002.1, read as the reverse complement.
TTTCCGAGCAGGAAGTGAAACAGTATTTTCCGGAAGACGCGGTGCTGCCCGGCATGTTCAAGCTGGTCGAGACACTGTATGGCTTGCAGATCAAACCGGGTCACGCGCCGGTCTGGCATGAAGACGTGCGTTTCTTCGATATCAGAAATGTCCAGGGGCAGCTGGTCGGCCAGTTCTATCTCGACCTGTATGCGCGCAACAGCAAGCGCGGCGGGGCATGGATGGACGATGTGATCACGCGCCGCCGCCTGGCAACAGGTATCCAGACACCGGTCGCGTATCTGAACTGCAACTTCTCGCCGCCGGTCGGCGGCAAGCCCGCGCTGTTTACACATGATGAAGTCATCACCCTGTTTCATGAATTCGGCCACGGCCTGCATCACCTGCTCACCGAGGTGGAAGATATGGGCGTGTCGGGCATCAACGGTGTGGAGTGGGACGCGGTCGAACTGCCCAGCCAGTTCATGGAGAATTTCTGCTGGGAGTGGGACGTGGTGCGCGGCATGACCCGCCAAACCGACACCGGCGAAACGTTGCCGCGCGCGCTGTTCGACAAGATGCAGGCCGCGAAGAACTTCCAGAGCGGCCTGCAGACGCTGCGCCAGATCGAGTTCTCGCTGTTCGACATGCTGATGCACAGCAGCTTCGAGCCGGATGGCGGCAACGGCGATCGCGACACGTTACTGGCGAAGCCAGCCGATCGCGGGAGCGGTCGCCCAGCCGCTCCTGAAGAAACTACTAGCCATTCGACTAGTACGCCACATGACGGCGTCCAAGTCGTTGGTTATCCCGCACCAGAGGGTTCCACCCCACCGCGTCGGAGCGGCATACTGCAGCTGCTCGACGAAGTGCGTGCCGAAGTGGCGGTGCTGATCCCGCCAACTTTTCACCGCTTTCCGCACAGTTTTGCGCACATCTTTTCCGGCGGCTATGCGGCCGGCTACTACAGCTACAAGTGGGCGGAGGTGCTGTCCGCCGATGCCTACAGCCTGTTTGAGGAAAACGGTGTGCTGAACCCCGATGTCGGCGCGCGGTTTCGCGGCGAGATACTGGCGATGGGCGGCAGCCGCGGCGCGATGCAATCCTTCACTGCATTCCGCGGCCGGGAGCCAAGCATCGAAGCATTGTTGCGGCATAACGGTTTGCTCGAAACTTCCTGAGGAGGCAAGATGAGACGCTCTATTCTGTTGCTGTGTTGCCTGGGGGCCATGCCGGTTTTGGCGCAAGCGGGCGACCTGTTCCGCTGGGTGGACGGTGCCGGAAAGGTCTATTACGGCGATACCCCCCCGGCCAATGCGCTCGATGTTCAGAGCATAAAAAGCTCGGGCGGCACGTCGCGGAACGATGATCTGCCCTATGAAACGCGTATCGCGCTGCAGAATTTCCCGGTCACCCTGTATGTGGGCAGCGACTGCGACGCGGTTTGTAACCAGGCGCACAACCTGTTGAACCGGCGCGGTATCCCTTTCACCGAAAAAGTCCTGAAAACCAGCAAGGACATCGAGGCATTCAAGCAGCTTTCCGGCATGGAAGCTTTTGTTCCGGTGTTGCAGGTGGGCAAGACCTTTATCAAGGGTTTCCTGGAATCGCAATGGAACAGTGAACTCGACATAGCGGGTTACGCGAAAACAGCGAGTTACCGCCAGCGTCTTCAGCAGCAGTCGCCGCCATCAAATCCTGAAACGCCACCGGTTGACGCAAGTCAAACATCTCCGGCCGAACCCGACGCGCAATAACAACAGCCGCTGTCCGCCGAAACGGGGAAGATGCCGTTGAGGGTGATCGCGCTCATCTTTCCGGAAATCGGACCCAGGCCGGGTTCACAAATCAGACAGGGGTTTTTCGGCCAGCTTGTCGTCCCTGATTTGCAGTTGCTCAATCACCTTCTCCAGCGAAGTATCCAGGGACCGTATGGATTCTGCCGATAGTGCCCACAGTGCCTCGGGCAACACGCCTTGGGCGGGGCTGGGCGCCAGTTGGATCAGTTTGGCCGCCTCATCCGTCAGGCGCAATCCGACCCGGCGCTGATCCTGGTCGCTGCGTTCCTTGATAATCAGCTTGCGGGACGCCAGCTTTTCAACAAGCAGGCTGCAAGTGGATTGATGAATGGAAAGTCTCTCGGCAAGAACCGACACGCCGATACCGGGGGTGTTGGCGACTTCCTTCATGACCCAGAGTTGTGATCCGGTCACGCCGCATGATTGCTCGACTTCCCGGAAATGCTGGCGCACCGAACCGTAAATGATGCGAAATTTTTTGAGCACCTGAAGTGAAAGCTGCTTTTTGCTGCGTATGCCCAAGTTGCTTTCCCCCGGATTTTGGCGTTGTTTGATTGACCCGGACAGATTATAAGGCTTGCATTCGCGGTATGTGTCAATTATATTTGTTACAATTAGTTTGCTGTAAATTCTTCTGCAATACGCCAATGCCCGGCAACATGTTCCTGGCTTGCCAAGCATCGGATATTCCGGCGGTTATCCGGAAACGGTTGCCGGCTCGGCAAATTGCAAGCGTCCGCGCTGGCCGGCTTGTACCGCCAAACAATCGCCGCAGCTTTTCACTGCCGGGAGATATTCCGATGTGAAGTGCCCGCAAATTGAAGAGAGTCAAACCAAGCCGATGACACACCATATTTATTCAGGACAATCGCGATCAACCCTGCGCAACAACCGAAAAGGCGCGGTCATATTGTTCGGCGAAGTGCTGGCGGATGTTTTTGCAGACCGGACGGTTCTGGGCGGCGCCCCTTTCAACGTTGCGCGGCATCTGCAGGCGTTCGGACAGAACCCGCTGCTGATCACCCGACTGGGCAATGATTCCCTGGGTGAAGAAGTGCTTGATGAGATGGCGCAGATCGGCATGGAGCCGCTGGGGGTGCAGTGCGGCAACCACCACCCCACCGGACGTGTTCAAGTGCACATGAGTGATGGTGCGCATACCTTCGAAATTCTGCCTGAACAGGCCTACGATTACATTCATCCGGCAATCGTCCGCATGACCGCACTCTCGGTCAAACCAAAACTGGTCTATTTCGGCACCCTGGCGCAACGCAACGAAATATCGCGGCGTGCCTTGAAAGCCTTGTTGCGCAGCACCCGTTCCGCGAAATTCCTCGATATCAACCTGCGCGCTCCGTGGTATGACGAAAAAACCATCAGGCATTCCCTGCAATTCGCCGATATCGTCAAGCTGAATGCCGACGAGCTGGCAATATTGGCGGAGATGTTCGGATTGCCGGAAAGCGAACCGCAGCGGCAAGCCGCGGAATTGATGGGCCGGTTTGATCTTGCACAGGTCGTGGTAACCTGCGGGCAAGAAGGTGCGTGGCAACTCAATCGCAAGGGCAAAAAAACCGAGGCAGGCGTAAAAACCCCTGCTATCAGGCTGATCGATACGGTGGGTGCCGGGGACGGTTTCGCGGCCGTCTGCATACTGGGGGAATTACTGAAGTGGCCCGCGGTCAGGACGCTGGAACGGGCCAATGCATTCGCCGCGGCGATCTGCGGGATACGCGGGGCCGTTCCGGACCATGCCGATTTCTACGAGCCATTTATTCGCGAATGGGAAATATGACAAAACGGCGCCCGAAACCGAAAGACCCTTTGTACATTGTGCTGATCAGTGTGCACGGGCTGATACGCGGTCATGATCTGGAGCTGGGACGCGATGCGGATACCGGCGGGCAAACCAAATATGTCGTGGAACTCGCACGTGCGCTCGGCGAGCGCGCCGATGTGGAAAAGGTGGTATTGCTGACGAGGCGGGTTATCGACAGCCAGGTCAGTCCGGATTATGCCGAACCCCTGGAGCGACTCTCGGAAAAAGCCTGCATCGTGCGTATCGAATGCGGCGAACAGAAGTATCTGCGCAAAGAGATGCTGTGGGATAGCCTGGAAAACTTTTCCGACAACTCGCTCTCCTGGCTCAAGAGTCAGGGGCGCATCCCGGATGTCATCCACAGCCATTATGCAGATGCCGGCTATGTGGGTTCGCGGCTCTCGCACCAGCTGGGTGTTCCATTGGTGCATACCGGCCACTCGCTGGGGCGCAACAAGCGCAATCAACTGCTGGCCAGCGGCGTCAAACGGGGCGAGATCGAAACCACCTACAACATCTCGCGCCGCATCGAAGCCGAAGAGACGACACTGGGTGTCGCCGAACGCGTCATCACCAGCACGCAACAGGAAATTGAACAGCAATACGGCCTTTACGATTTCTACCAGACCGAGCGCATGCGGGTGATCCCGCCCGGAACAGACCTGGAACAATTCTTTCCGCCGCAGGGAAACGAAAAGCACAGCGAGATTGCGGGTGAACTCAGGCGCTTCCTGAAACAGCCCGGCAAGCCGGTCATCCTGGCGCTTTCTCGCCCCGACCCGAGGAAGAACATCGTTGCACTGATCGAGGCCTATGGTGAATCGCCCCAATTGCAGCAAGCCGCCAACCTGGTGATCGTGGCGGGAAACCGGGATGACATTCAGGACATGGAAAACATTTCGGGTGCCGTCCTGACCGGTATCCTGCTGGCCATCGACAAATATGACCTGTACGGCAAGGTGGCGTACCCCAAGCACCACAAACCGGACGAGGTGGCCGTTCTATACCGCCTTGCAGCGGCAACGCACGGGGTGTTCGTCAACCCCGCATTGACCGAGCCATTCGGACTGACGCTGATTGAGGCGGCCGCCTGCGGCCTGCCGATCGTGGCAACCGAAGACGGCGGCCCGATCGATATCATCAAGAATTGCCAGAACGGCCATGTCATCAATCCGCTCGACAAGACAGGGATGGCCGACACGATACTTGAAACCTTGATGGATAAAATTGAATGGCGGCGGCTGGCGAAGAACGGCATTCACGGTGTGCGCCGCCATTATTCGTGGCAGGCGCACGTTGAAAAATATCTTTCGGTGATCCGCCCCCTGGTGGAAAAAACCGAGCCGGTCACCAGCATCAGCCTGAGCAGACAACCCGGCGTGTTTCGCAATCGTGCGATATTCACCAGCATCGACCTGAACCTGACCGGTGATCCGGAGGCGTTGTCGGTGTTCCTGCAAGCGATGCATGCGCACCGCAAATCGATCATTTTCGGTATTGCGACGGGCCGCCGCCTGGATGACGCGCTGGCAAAGCTGCGTCAGAACAATATTCCGCAACCCGACGTGCTGATCACGGGACAGGGGACGGAAGTGAATTATGCGCCGAATCTGACCCGCTCGGAAGTGTGGGAACGGCACATCAATTATCAGTGGAATCCGCAGGCGATTCGGGACATTCTTGCCGAAATGCCGGGACTCAAGATGCAGCCGAAAACCAACCAGGGCACTTTCAAGATCAGCTATTACGTCGATCATGCACTGATCAATCCCAAGGAGATCAGGCAGACATTGCTGCGCAACGAACAGGCCGTGAATGCGGTGTTTTCCTTCGGGCAATTTCTCGATGTGGTTCCGGTGCGTGCATCCAAAGGCCTCGCGCTGCGCTGGTGCGCCGAACAGCTCGGATTCCCGCTGGAAAATACGCTGGTCACCGGGGTAACCGGCGCCGATGCAGACATGTTGCGCGGCAATACATTGGGAGCCGTGGTGGATGACCATCATCTCGAAGAATTATCCGATCTGAGCGACATTGATAACATCTACTTTTCGAAACAACATCACGCTGCGGGGATACTCGAGGCGATGGACCACTACAATTTTTTTGCGGGGGCGCAGAAAGGAGCGGTGGCATGAAGCGGTTCCTGCTCTGTACCGACCTGGACCGGACCCTGATTCCCAACGGTCAACAACCCGAGTCGCCGCAGGCCATGAAACGCTTCAAGCGGCTGGTGAACTGCGGGCAAGTCACACTGGCCTATGTGACGGGCAGGCACCGGGCGCTCATCGAACAGGCGATTGCGGAATTCGATTTGCCCCTGCCCGATTTTGCCATTGCCGATGTCGGCACAATGATCTACCAAATCGAATCGGACGGGTGGCGGCAGTCGGATGACTGGGATACGCAGGTCGCGCCGGATTGGCAGGGTTTGACACACGACGAGCTGTACCGTTTGCTGAGTGTCTTTCCGGCGCTGCGCTTGCAGGAAAAGGAAAAGCAGAACCGCCACAAGCTCAGCTTCTACGTTCCGCCCGAAACGGATGCTAAGAGGCTGCTTGGGGAGATGGATGCACGGCTGAAGTATTCGGATATCAGGGCGAACCTGATCTGGAGCATCGACGAGACGGCCGAACTGGGTTTGCTGGATGTGCTGCCGGTCAGCGCCAACAAGCTGCATGCCATCCGGTTCCTGATGCAGCAACAGGGTTTCAGCGATGAGGACACCGTGTTTGCCGGCGACAGCGGCAACGATCTGGATGTGCTGCTGAGTTCCATTCCTGCTGTGCTGGTGGCCAACGCGGATGCGGAAGTAAAAGCAGTGGCGGAACAAGCGGACAAGAACACGCTCTATATCGCCGGGGGCGGCTACCTCGGCATGAACGGAAATTACAGTGCGGGCATACTCGAAGGTGTTGCACATTACCTTCCGGATGTGGATGCCTGGTTGCGCGAAAAGAACTAAACCGGACTAAGGACAAAGATGTACGAACAAGTTTCACACTCGCTGCTGAATGAAATACTGGTCGAACTGAAACCGGAGATCAGGAATCTGCGCTTGCGGCATTTCTTCACCCGCCTGGGCGCAAATTTCTACGCCATCCACTCCCTGTTCCACCTGCTGTATGGTGACCGCCCCGACTTCAAGGAGCAGATGCTCAATCTGGTCGAAACGCTCGCACTGCGTTATATCGAGCGGCCTCCGCACCTGCGCAAATCGGACCTGGCGCGGGAAAAGAATTACAACTGGTTTCTCAGCCAGAAATGGGTCGGCATGGCGCTGTATTGCGACCGCTTCGCCGATGACCTGAAAGGCTTGCGCACGAAACTGCCTTACCTGCAGGACCTGGGCATCAACATGCTGCACATCATGCCGATACTCGATTGCCCGCCGGGCAACAGCGACGGCGGTTACGCGGTGCGTGATTTCAAAAAGATCGATCCCCGCTTCGGAAGCACGGCCGAGATCGAGACACTGGCCGGCTCGCTGAAGAAACGCGACATGCTGCTGGTCCTCGATGTCGTGGTCAACCACACCTCGAACGAGCACGAATGGGCGCAAAGAGCTCGACAGGGCGAAAAGAAATACCAGGATTACTACTACGTGTTCGATGACCGCGAGACCCCGGATATCTACGAAGAAACCATGCCCGAGATATTTCCCAACAATGCGCCCGGCAATTTCACCTGGGATGCCGTGATGGGCAAGTGGGTGATGACGGTGTTCAACAGCTACCAGTGGGATTTGAACTATCGCAACCCGGCGGTGCTGATCGAAATGATCGATATCATCCTGTTCTGGGCGAACAGGGGAGCGGACATCCTGCGCCTGGATGCGGTGGCGTTCCTGTGGAAGAAGATCGGCAGCACCTGCCAGAACGAGCGCGAGGCCCACCTGCTGCTGCAACTGATGAAGGATTGCTGCCAGGTGACGGCCCCCGGCGTGTTGTTCATCGCGGAAGCCATCGTCGCGCCCAGCGAGATCGCCAAGTACTTCGGTGAAGACGCCATCAATGCAAAGGAATGCGAGATCGCCTACAACGCCACATTCATGGCATTGCTCTGGGATGCGGTTGCGACGAAGAATGCAAACCTGCTGAATCGGGGCGTCAAGAATCTGCCGGAAAAGCTGTCACGTGCGACCTGGCTCAACTACGTGCGCTGCCACGACGACATCGGCCTGGGCTTTTCCGATAACGATGCGCAACTGTCGGGTTATGACCCGGCCCTGCATCGCCGTTTCCTGGTCGATTATTTCACCGGAAAATTTTCCGGTTCGCCCGCCCGGGGTATGCCCTTCGGCGACAATCCCAAGACCGGCGATGCACGCATCTCCGGTTCACTGGCATCCCTGGTCGGACTCGAAAGCGCGCTCGAAAACCAGAATGAAGAGGCCATAGACGCCGCAATCAAGACCATTCTGCTGCTGCACAGCATGATCCTTTCATTTGGCGGGATACCATTGCTTTACTACGGCGATGCGATCGGCACGCTCAACAGCCTGGAATACCTTGCCGACCCGTTCAAGCGCGATGACAACCGCTGGGCGAACCGTTCGCATTTCGACTGGGTCAAGGCGGAAAGGCGCCGTCAGCCCGGCACGGTTGAATTCCGCATATTCAATGCGCTGAAGAAAATGATCGCGTTGCGCAAGGAGACGACGGCATTCGCGGATTTTGACAATCGGCAGTTGCTGGCGGTGGAGAATCCCAACCTGCTGGTCTTCTCCAGAGTTGAACCGCAAAACAGTGACAATAGAATATTGGTGATCGCCAACTTCAACCTCGAACCGCAGACGCTGCCTGTCGGTGAGCTGAGGCCGCACGGTTTCTTCCAGCATGAAGGGATGAAAGACCTGTGTTCGGGCGCACCCGTGCCGGTGGAACACGATGGGATCGTCATTCCCCCGTTGACCAGCTATTGGCTGGCCGACTGGCGCGAAAGAAAAGCGCGATGAGCGGCGATATGCCAGGATAAAATCAAAGAGGGTGCTTTAAGTTAAAGTGCCGCAATTCCCGATTGCCACAACATGGTTGTTTCGCATCGTTTACCCACTTCTTCCGGATTTTTTATATGCGCCTGGCTACCTGGAACGTCAATTCGCTGAAAGTGCGCCTGCCGCATGTGCTGGACTGGTTGAATGCAAATCCGGTCGATGTATTGTGTCTGCAGGAAACCAAACAGCAGGACAGCGATTTTCCGCAGGCAGCATTGCTGGAGGCGGGCTACCACAGCGTGTTCAGCGGGCAGAAGACCTACAACGGTGTGGCGATCCTGAGCCGCGAGACGGGTCGAGACGTGCAACACGGCATCCCGGATCTGGGCGACGACCAGAAGCGCGTCATCGCCGCAACCTATGGCGATGTCAGGGTGGTCGATGTTTACATTCCGAACGGACAGAGCATCGGTTCGGACAAATACCAGTACAAACTGAAATGGCTGACCGCACTGCACGACTGGCTGCAACGGGAACTGGTGCGCTATCCGAAACTGGTGTTGCTGGGTGACTACAACATCGCACCGGAAGACCGCGATGTGCACGATCCAAAGGCATGGGAAGGCAATGTGCTGGTCAGTGAACCGGAACGCCAGCAGTTCCGCAATCTGGTCCAGCTCGGCCTGCACGACAGCTTCCGCCTGTTCGAGCAGGAAGAGAAATCATTCACCTGGTGGGACTACCGGATGATGGGATTTCGACGCAATCACGGTTTGCGCATCGACCATATCCTGGTCAGCGAACCGCTGGTTGCTCA
>DATKVR010000001.1:0-3015 GCA_035529955.1 Gallionella sp. | reverse complement strand
CAAGCCGAGCTCGACTATGCGGTCGGCAAAGGCTTGCAAATGCTCTGCGGACAGCGCAGACAGGCGCGGCGCTTCCGCCTGCATTGAAGGGCGTGCCAGACTGTAGAGCAGCACGCCTTGCGGTTTGTGCCCGTTGCGCAGCAGTGCGGCAACGAACCCGAGATAATCGTCTTCATCCCGGCTGGACGGCGGTTCGCCATCCAGCGCAAACCAGCAGGTTTGCAGCCAGGTCGGGCAACATGCGATTGCGGCCTCGAGATTGCCGCGGACCTTGTTCATGCCGATGCGGATGCCGTTGACGCGCAGCATACCCGCCGCGCTGGCGCGATCCAGCTTGAACCAGACTTCGCCGTTGAGCTTGGCCATGTCGCGCAGACCTTGCCGGACTTCATTGCGATACAGCAGGCTGCCGTTGGTGATCAGCACGGTTTTCACGGTGTCCGGCAACCCCGTCTCATGGCGCACCCGCGAGATCAGTTCGATGACCCGGACAAATTCGGCGCTGCTGGTCGGTTCCCCGTTGCCGGATAGCGCGATGTCATTGATGCGCCGCGCGTCTTCCGGCACGCGGCTTTGCATGAAATCGCCGTGCAGCAGTTCATCGAGAAAACCGCGCAACTCGCTTTCCAGAACGGCCATATCCACCGCCGGCGCTGCACCGCGGCTCAGATTGGGGACCTGGCAGTAGATGCAACGCCAGTTGCATGCGTTGTTGGTATTGAGGTTGATGCCCACCGAGACACCGCCGGCACGGCGCGATACCACCGGATAGACATAACGCAAGTTGGCGCTGTCCCGGTCGTGGTTGTCAGTGCTGAGTTCTTTTGGATTCAAGCGGGACTCAGAGTTTTCCGAGCGGCAGATACTTTGCCGGATCGACCGGTCTGCCGAAACGGCGCACTTCAAAATGCAGTTCGACCTGGCTGGCATCGGTGTCGCCCATGAGCGCGATCTTCTGTCCGCGCGTGACTTTCTGCCCCTCTTTCACCAGGATCTTTTCGTTATGCGCATATGCGCTGAGATAGGTGCTGTTGTGCTTGATGATGATCAGCTTGCCATAACCGCGCAAACCGTTGCCGCTATAGACCACTTTGCCGGACGCGCTGGCCATCACCGGTTGCCCGAGTTTGCCAGCGATGTCGATACCCTTGCGGTTGGCCGATTCCGAAAATTGTCCGATCAGTTTACCCGTGGCGGGCAAACTCCATTCCAACACGGGAACATCGCTCACATCGCCGCGACTATCATTTTCGCTTGCAGATTCAGCCTGGGGTGCTTTGGCAACCATCGATGCTGCGGGGCGGGGCTGCTCCTGGACTTTGTCGATCCTGGCCATTGCTGACGCACTGTACGGATACTTGACCACCCTCGGTTGATCCTTCACCAGAATATCGATCGGCTTGACCGCGCTAGCCGCAACTGCGGTGCCCGTCCCGCCCCGGTTCGGGGACAGGCGAATTTCCTGCCCTATGGAGATCAGGCTGGGATCCTTGATACCGTTCATTGCTGCCAGTTCGTGATAATCAAAACCATAATTGAAAGCAATGCTGAACAGCGTATCGCCCTTTTGCACGATATACGAACTGGGACGCCAATCCTTTTCGCGGGGGGATTTTATTGCCATGGCGGCATTTTTTTGGGCTTCGGCACGATCGAACACCGGTGGACGCTGAAAACTTGAGGCACAACCCGCCAACAGCCCTGCCATCAACAACGAGAAAAAAATCCTGCTACTTATCATGCCTTGCCCATCAGTAAAGGTACGAATTTGACCGGTTCCAGCTGGGTTTCGCGGAATCCGCGCGCATCGCGTTCAACCAGATACAGCCGTTGCGTTTGCATCCCGACCGGCAACACCATTCTACCACCGACCGCCAGTTGCTCCCGCAGCACCGCCGACAGCGCGGGTGCGGCGGCAGCCATGATGATGCCGTCAAACGGCCCTGCTTCCGGCAAACCGGCAGTGCCATCCGCATACCGCACGCTGACGTTGCGGATCTTCAAATCGTACAATTGTTTTCTGGCCCGTTCATAGAGCGGCTTGATGCGCTCCACGGTATAGACCTCGCGCGCCACCTGCGCCAGTACCGCAGCCTGGTAGCCGCAGCCGGTGCCGATCTCCAGCACGCGGTCGAGCGGACCGGCGGCACGCAGCACTTCGATCATGCGCGCCACGATGTAAGGTTGGGATATGGTCTGGTTGTAATTGATCGGCAACGACACGTCATCATAGGCACGGCTCGCCAATGCCTCGTCGACGAACAGGTGGCGCGGCACCTCGAACATTGCCGCCAGCACGACTTCATCCCCGATACCCTGCTCGCGCAGCCGTTCGACCAGACGCGCGCGGGTGCGCTGCGAGGTCATGCCGATGCCGCTGAGACTGTTATTCATCTGATCCCGGTCATCTAATCTGCGGTCAGCCAACCGCGCACCGCATCGATCTGGCTGTATTGCGTAAGGTCAATCTGCAGCGGCGTGAGCGACACATGCTGGCGTGCGACGGAGTGAAAGTCCGTGCCCTCCCCCGCATCCTGGGCCTTGCCCGCCGCACCCACCCAATACACGGCCTCGCCGTGCGGGTTGCTGGCTTTCACCACCGGCTCGGCTTTATGCCGCTTGCCCAGGCGCGTTACTTCTATTCCCTGCAATTGCGCGTAAGTGACATCCGGGACATTCACATTGAGCAGCCAGGGATGGCTGTGCTTCTGCCTGGCGAAGCGTTGCACCAGTTCGGCTGCGATTCTGGCAGCCGTTTCATAGTGGGCGAATTCGCGGCCGACCAATGAAATGGCAATCGAGGGAATGCCCAGCAGAAATCCTTCCATTGCCGCCGCGACCGTGCCGGAATAAATGGTGTCGTCGCCCATGTTCGCACCGGCGTTGATACCGGATACCACCATGTCGGGTTGCTGGTCCAGCATGCCGGTAACCGCCAGGTGCACGCAGTCGGTCGGCGTGCCATTGACATAATGAAAGCCGTTCGCGGCACGCCGCAACTTGAGCGGCCGGTCC